>JAWOBQ010000093.1:0-5896 GCA_046484255.1 Bacteroidales bacterium
TCTTTCATGCTGTATGCACCCTTTGAAATTTTATACAAATGTAAAAAACAAATGCACTGTTTCGCTGTTAAAAGAATGTTCACTATGTTTCGATTGATGCTGGCAGGAAAAACCGGATGATCATTGGGTTTTACGTGTGCCCCGTAAAATTCACTACATTTATCTATTGTCTTGTCCGTCGATATTTTAGCATAGCTCATGGCATCCATGATCCAGAAATATTATGCTTTTTTTACTTGTTTTCGCTATCATTATCACGGTATATTTCCTGGCGAATGTTTTTATTTTCAGAAAAGCATGGCCGGTAATATCCTCTTATCCCGGAACCAGGCGATATCTCCGGATCCTGTTCTGGGTTTTACCCCTACTATATCCTGCAGGCCGGATTTTGGAAAGGGTTTATCCTTGCTTTTTCAGTGATATTCTGATATGGGGTGGTGCCATATGGCTTGCATTTTTGTTGTATTTTTTTCTGATTTGCTTGTTCATTGGGTTTTTACGCTTCCTCAACCGCTTTTGGTCTTTTATGCCTCCGTTGTTTTTCCGCCGGGGATTTAAGCTGGCCATGCTTTCCGGAATTATTGGTTTAGTGAGCCTTTTGGTAACAGCCGGCATTTATAACGCCCGAACTCCGGTAATTAAACATATCGACATCCATATCCCCAAAGACGGTGGAGCACGAGATTCAATAAACGCGGTGATGGTTTCGGATATCCATTTAGGGACACTTGTAGGGAACAGGCATCTGCAGCGGATCATATCAACCATCAAGACCCTTGACCCGGAAATTGTATTTTTCGCCGGAGATCTGGTCGATGAAGATTTACAAGCTGTTTTGCGGCAAAATCTCGGCTGTACATTTAACAATCTCCGTGCCCCCCTGGGCGTATATGCCGTAACCGGAAACCACGAGTATATCGGGGGGGTTCGTAAAGCCGTAAATTACCTGGAAAGCCACAACGTAACCTTTGTCAGGGATACTGCCCTTAAGATCGCTGACAGTTTTTACCTGGTTGGCCGTGAAGACATTGGAATGATCCGGTTTGAAGGGCAAAAGCGGAAGCCTTTGGAGGAGCTAATTGCCCTGACCGATAAGTCATCCCCTGTAATCCTAATGGACCATCAACCCTTATCCCTTCAAAAAGCGGCAAAGGCGGGTGTTGACCTTCAGTTGTCGGGGCATACCCACCACGGACAAATGTGGCCCGTAAATTATATTACTTCCGCCATTTTTAAGGTTAGCCGTGGTTATGAGAAGGTTGAAGGCATGCATGTTTTTGTTTCCAGCGGGGCCGGCACCTGGGGCCCTCCGGTACGCATCGGGAGCAAAGCTGAGATCATTCAGCTGAACATCACTTTCCGGTAAGTGCCCGGCTACCCCTGGAAGGGAACATCTCAGAAGGGAAAAGGGCGATCTTTTCACAACGTGCCCCGGGAATAAAAAGATGGTGCCATTGTCCCGGGCTTTTTTCCGGCCCGTATTTAGAACGTGTATAAATTTTATGTTATCTTGTTAACAGTGTTATTTTTTTAACAATAAAGCTTGCTTATTCCAAAAAAGCTTGTACTTTTGTCGCAAAGTTGAAAGAACCCTTCAACGGCGAGCACGATATACACCTTATATAAATGGAGGAAAAACACTATGTCAAAGATCAAATCCCTGAAGGATCTGAAAAAGAAGCGCAAGGCTCTCCGCCATAAACTGGATCTCCGGCAGGCCAGCGAAAGCCCTGAGGCACAAACGCAGATCAAGGTGGCCATGGCCACCTGTGGTATTGCTTCAGGATCAAAGGAAGTAATGGACTACCTAAAGCAAGAAGCCGCTAAGCGCAACCTGGATACAGTCGTTATCCAGACCGGCTGTATGGGGTATTGCCATTCTGAGCCAACCATCGAAGTTACCCGCCCGGGAGAAGAGCCTGTTGTCTATGGCAATGTTGACAACCATAAAGCAGATGAGATCCTGGAAAAGCATGTCAAACATGGCGATTTTGTGGATGGTATTATCCCACAAACCCATAAAACCATTGAAGAAACAATTTAATCAGGAGGAAATATAGTATGGCAAAGCATAAAATGCACCTTATGGTCTGTGGAGGAACAGAGTGTTATTCTTCTGCCAATGGTGATATCGCAAAAGCGCTAACTGCATCATTGGAAGAAAACGGCCTAAAGGATAACGTACAGGTTATAACCACCGGCTGCTTTGGGTTTTGTGAAAAGGGGCCGATTGTCAAAGTATTCCCTGACAACACTTTTTACGTGGGGGTACAAACGGAAGATGCGGAGAGCATCGTTCAGCAGCACGTGATCAAAGGCAGAAAAGTAGAGAAATTGCTTTACAAAAATCCGCAGAACAATGAGCCTGTCAGCGATCCCGCTCATATGGATTTTTATAAAAAGCAGATCCGTATTGCCCTTCGCAACTGTGGCATTGTCAACCCCGAATCTATTGATGATTATATCGCCCGCGAAGGGTATCAGGCTATGGGGCTGGTTCTTAGTGAGATTGGAGCAGAAAAGACCATCGAGATCATCAAAGAATCAGGATTACGCGGGCGCGGTGGCGGAGGGTTTCCTGCCGGGCTGAAATGGCAGTTTGCAAAAGACAATCCTTCAGACGAAAAATATATTGTTTGCAATGCTGATGAGGGCGATCCCGGAGCATTTATGGATCGTTCTATTCTGGAGGGAGATCCTCATACTGTTATTGAGGCTATGGTCATCAATGGGTTTGCCATTGGAGCCAACTACGGCTTCGTTTATATACGGGCAGAATATCCCCTGGCCATTAAGCGTTTGAAAATCGCAATTGAGCAGGCCCGCGAATACGGATTGCTGGGCAAAGACATTATGGGCAGCGGATTTGATTTTGATATTAAACTGCGCTATGGGGCAGGAGCTTTCGTATGTGGGGAAGAAACCGCCCTGATCCATTCCATGGAAGGAGAACGCGGCGAACCCTCGGTTAAACCTCCCTATCCGGCGGAGTCCGGATTCCGCGGAAAACCCACCAACGTAAACAATGTGGAAACATTTGCCAATATCCCTGTGATCCTGAATAAAGGAGCTCAATGGTACAGTAAAATCGGGACCGACGACAGTTCAGGAACAAAAGTTTTTGCACTGGCCGGAAAAATAAACAATGTAGGCCTTATTGAAGTCCCGATGGGAACCACCTTACGCGAGGTGATCTTTAATATTGGCGGAGGCATCAAAAACGGAAAGAAATTTAAAGCCATACAAACCGGGGGGCCTTCGGGAGGCTGTCTTACGGAAAAGCATCTGGATACTCCCATCGACTATGCTAACCTTATTAACGCCGGTTCTATGATGGGCTCAGGAGGGATGATCGTGATGGATGAGGATGACTGTATGGTATCTGTCGCTAAATTTTACCTGGACTTTACCGTAGAAGAAAGTTGCGGCAAATGTTCTCCCTGCCGCATTGGCAACAAACGGCTCTATGAGATCCTGCAGCGCATCACTGATGGCAAGGGCGAACCGGAAGACCTGGACAAACTCCGGAACCTCAGCAACGTTATCATGGAAACCTCCCTCTGCGGCCTCGGGCAGACCTCCCCAAACCCTGTTATCTCAACTATGGATAACTTCTTCGAAGAATATGAGCAGCATGTGAGGGATAAGAAATGTAAAGCCGGTAGTTGCAAAAGCCTGATGAGTTATCATATCATTGCGGAGAATTGCGTAGGATGTACCGCTTGTGCCCGGAAATGCCCGGTAAACTGCATCAGTGGAGAAAAGAAACAAGTCCATGAAATCGACCAGGATATTTGCATCAAATGCGGCAACTGCCTGGATGTCTGTAAGTTTAATGCTGTTACGATCATTTAAAGAAAGAGGAGCGAACAATGCAAGAAATGATTAAAGTTACCATAAACAAGAAGCCGGTAGCGGTTGAAAAAGGAACGACCATTTACCAGGCTGCTAAAAAAATAAATATTAACATCCCGGTGCTTTGCTACATGAACTTACGAGACATGGGCATAGAGCATAATCCGGGCGGATGCCGTGTATGTGTGGTTGAAGTGGATGGGGCCGGGAACCTGGCTCCCTCTTGTGTCACCAAATGTACGGACGGCATGGTGATCCGCACCAATACCCCTCGTGTACTGAATGCGCGTAAAACGGTGGTTGAACTGATCCTTTCCGACCACCCTTTTGATTGCCTGATATGTGCTAAAAGTGGCACCTGCGATCTTCAAAAGATGGCTCAGGATCTGGGCATCCGCGAGATCCCTTATCAGGGCGAGCAATCAACATACCGCCAGGACACCTCGCCGGCGATCATTCGGGAAATAGACAAATGTATCAACTGCCGACGTTGTGAGACCATGTGTAACGACATACAAACGGTGGGTGCATTATCCGGCATCTATCGCGGTTTCGAAGCAGTCGTAGCCACAGCCTTCGAGCAAAACCTGGAGCATTCTCCCTGCACCTATTGCGGGCAATGTGTAGCTGTTTGCCCTACCGGTGCACTTACGGAAGTAGACCATTCCAACCATGTATTGCGCTCCCTGGCCGACCCCCGGAAAAAAGTAGTGGTGCAAACCGCTCCTGCCGTCAGAGCAGCCCTGGGCGAAGAATTTGGAATGGAAGCCGGAAGCCTCGTTACCGGAAAAATGATCCGTGCCCTCAGAGAGCTCGGCTTCGACTATGTTTTTGATACCGATTTCGCAGCCGATCTGACCATTATGGAAGAAGGTACTGAGCTATTAGACCGCCTGAACAAACATCTCAAAGGCGACAAAGAAATAAAACTGCCGATCCTCACCTCCTGCTGCCCCGGCTGGGTAAGCTTCTTTGAGCATCATTTCCCGGAAATGAAAGATATCCCTTCATCGGCGCGTTCCCCTCAACAAATGTTCGGAGCCATTGCCAAAAATTACTTTGCTGAGCAGATTAACACGAAACGGGAAGACCTGCTGGTCGTTTCGATCATGCCCTGTGTCGCTAAAAAATATGAGCGGTCTCGCGAGGAATTTTCCGTAAACGGTGATCCCGATGTGAATTATTCCATTACCACACGGGAGCTGGCTCACCTTCTTAAGCAGGCCAATATCGACTTTAACACCCTGGAAGACGACGATTTCGACCAGCCTTTGGGTGAATCCACCGGCGCCGGAGTAATCTTCGGAACTACCGGTGGCGTGATCGAGGCCGCTACACGTACTGCCTATGAACTCCATACCGGCAAAAAACTGGAAAATATAGACTTCAATGAATTGCGGGGGATGGAAGGTATCCGTAAAGCTAAAGTAGACTTTAACGGACAGGAGATACGGATTGGTATCGCACACGGGTTGGGAAATGCCAGAAAACTCCTGGAGGATATACAGCAAGGCAAATCCGATTTTCATGCCATTGAGATCATGGCCTGCCCGGGAGGTTGTATTGGCGGGGGAGGACAGCCATTGCACCATGGCGACTCATCCATATTAAAAGCCCGACAAAAAGCTATTTACCAGGAAGATGAAGGAAAGGAAATCCGCAAATCGCATGAAAATCAATTTGTTCAAAAACTCTATAAAGACTTCCTGGGGGAGCCTTGCGGTAAAAAATCACATGAGTTGCTTCATACCCACTATTTTGATCGTAAAAAACGATGGATAAAAAAATAAGCCTTTAACAACGAATAAACCGTAATACCATGTCAAGCGTAAAAGTTGAACTACACCAAAAAGATGTAGACAAAATAAAAGAGATAGGAAAAGCACACAATAATGATCCGGAAGAACTGATCAATGTGCTTCATGCCACCCAAGCCTACTTTGGGTATCTCCCAGCAGAATTACAGGAAATTATAGCCGCAGAAATGAATGTTTCTGTAGCCAGGGTATATGGAGTAGTTACCTTTTACTCCTTTTTTACC
>JAWOBQ010000287.1:0-7482 GCA_046484255.1 Bacteroidales bacterium
CGGTAAAGCAGCCTATTCTTTTGATAAAACTCCTTGGCTGGATATTAACAAGCAGGTACTCATCATTTTCACAACCTGTGAAATGTATTGCCCTGATCCCTGTGGCATTTATGATCATTAAACAACTGCAAAAAGTCAAGCCGCAGGTCGTACACTTGTTTTGGGGGCACTTCCCGAGCATGGTGGGCTACCTGGCCCGCCTCAAACTCCCGGAAACAAAAGTTTCTATGTTTTTGGGAGCCTATGATATAGAAATGAAGCTGGGAATAAGTGCCAAAATGGCCTATAAGGCTGATCTGGTAGTTACACACTCCGCCGCCAACCTGCCCTTGTTGGAAGAAATGGGTATTTCAGGCGCTAAGGTAATACACCGGGGCATTAATACGGAAAAGTTTAAAAAACTCCAACCCGACCATCGTTTAAGCGGCCATCCAAAAATTGTGACCGCCTCAAGACTGATTAAAGGAAAAGGCATTAAAGAAGCCATCGAAGTCATCGCTATCCTGAAGCGGCAATTTCCGGATATCAAATACTATATAGCAGGCGAAGGACCTGAAAAACAAAACTTGATGGATTTTTCAAAACATCAGGAACTCACAAACAACATAGTGTTTTTAGGTCATATCGAGCATGATCGGGTAACCGGTATCCTTAAAAGCTGCGATATTTTTCTGCTTTTGTCACGCTATAAAGGCGAGAGACTCCCCAACGGGATAAAAGAAGCTATGTACGCACAATGTGTCCCCGTGACCACTGTAACTCCCGGCATTGATGAACTGATATCCCATGGGGAAGACGGCTTGATATTAGACCGATCGCAGCCGGAAGTGGTGGCCGAAAAAATAAGCAGGATCCTGAACGATAAAAAGCGCTTTAGCGAAATGCAGGAAAAAGGACAGCAAAAAATTGAGGTTTCTTTCAATAGTAACGTACAAATGAATAAATATCTGGATTGCTGGAAAAGCGTCCTTTGAGTACATCACAGGATCCGGAAAAGCACAGCCGCCGGATTTGTTTAGCGGTGGTCAGGGTTTTATACATATTGTATCCCGGATGATCTTCAAGTCTTTAAGCAGCGACCAGGATTTATAATATTCCAGGTTGATCTTCACTTTATCCGGGTATATAACCTCATCATTGTATTTTTCAGGATTATCGACCTTGCTAAGGATTTCCTCTTCACGGGCATATTTCAGACTGGCGGGCCCTGTGATCCCGGGTTTCAGTTCCAGTATTTTCCGGTCTTCCCCTTTAAGCTTATCTGCATAGCCGGGTACATCCGGCCGCGGACCCACAAAGCTCATATCCCCCGTTAGCACATTCCACAATTCCGGCAGTTCGTCCAGCTTCTTTCTTCGTAAATAGCTTCCGAAAGGCGTTATGCGTTTATCATTTTTGGTGGTGATGGTTGTCCCTTTCGAAAAATTATGCATGCTCCGGAATTTATACATGACAAACATCCTGCCATAACGCCCTACCCGTTTCTGTTTGTAAAACACAGGTCCAGGCATCCAAAGCTTTATTAATATCCCGATCAAAAGAAAAACAGGCATTAGCAACAAAAGACCGGTAAGAGCAAAAACCGGTCAAACACCTCTTTAATCCACATATGTTTCGCTCTGTTCATCCCTTGTTCTGTTTCGTTATACGGACAGGTTAATACAGATTTTTAACTTTGACACACCTTTTTGAACAGCCTCCGCTTGTCCCGTTTACCCCGTGAAATCTCTTCATATTTCACCGGGGCAAAATAAATCCGCTTAGCGCTCTTCGTCTCATCGTCTCGTAGTTCACTTAAGTCGCTTCGTTCGCCTCCCCGCATTTAATCATCCCCCGGTGTATCGAAAGCTTCGGCATGGGTGTTTAATATCATCTCCCATTCAAATTGCCTCTTTTTGTGGAGTTAAAATTTTTGAGAACTTTCGAATAACAAATTTATAGTTTTTTTACATACAGCTACACTTTTTGGGGAAAAAACAAATATCTTTGCTGCTAAATACGGAATATGATAAAATTCAAGCTGTTTGTTCATTTAACATTTTGCTCAAATTAAGGAGCATCGGTATTTAAAGCAGGAGTTCGCTCTAAAAAGGGCACATTTGATTTTCAACGGTTTGCCCCCAGCCCTAAAGGGTGAAACCGCTGAAGATCAGCCACCTTTTAGGGATGGGTCAAAGCTGATCTTCAGCGGGTGTAATAATATTTAAGTTTTCAGAGCAGGCTCAAGCAGCAAATCATCAATTCTATTCTATGGAAAAAGGGGGGAAACAAACCCGTAAAGGGGAAGAGCATTTAATAAGCAAAAACCGTTATTTTGATATAGACGGTTTCGTTTTTTGGCCGGCAGCGATTTTGATCATCATATTTATAGCAGTGACCTTAATTGTTGGAGAGCCTATGAACCAGGTCTTTTCTGTTATTCAGAACGGCATATCCGATTATGGGGGCTGGTTTTTTGTTTTAGCGGTCAACCTTTTTTTATTTTTTGTTATCTATCTTGCTTTCAGCAAGTTTGGAAAGATCCGTCTTGGGGGTGATCATTCCCGCCCGGAATTTTCGCTGGGGTCTTGGTTTGCCATGCTTTTTGGAGCCGGCATGGGCATAGGTATTCTTTTCTGGAGTGTAGGAGAACCGATGAACCATTATTTAAATCCTCCGGAGGGCGAAGGGCAGACGCTGGAAGCAGCCCGCACTGCTATGGATTCCACCTTTTTGCACTGGGGGCTGCACGCCTGGGGGGTATATGCTTTAGTAGGGATGTCGCTGGCCTTTTTCACCTTTAATAAAAAACTTCCCCTAACCATCAGTTCTGTGTTTTACCCGTTACTGGGAAACAAAATTTACGGTGGCTGGGGAAAAGCCATTAATGTATTGGCAGTGGTAGCCACGCTTTTTGGACTGGCAACATCCTTAGGGTTAGGAGTTCAACAGGTAAGCGCCGGGCTGGCTCATTTGTTTGAACTACCTGATACAATTACCACACAAGTTATCCTGATCATACTGATCACTTTGGCAGCCACAGGTTCTGTAATAGCCGGCATCCATGGCGGGGTGCGAAGGCTTAGCAATATTAATATCGTTATTGCTGCCTTCTTTTTGCTGTTTATGATTCTTGTAGGCCCTACCCTATTTATCTTCGACTCCTTTATTCAGAATACAGGTGCCTATATTCAGGGTTTCTTTGCAATCTCGACCTGGACAGAAACTTATCAGCAGTCGGACTGGCAAAACAGTTGGACGGTTTTTTACTGGGCCTGGTGGATTAGCTGGTCGCCTTTTGTGGGTATGTTTATTGCCCGAATTTCTCGTGGCCGGACAATAAAAGAGTTTACCCTTGGGGTCCTAATTGTACCGGCACTACTCACCTTTTTGTGGCTTAGTGCTTTTGGCGGAAGTGCCATTTATCTGGAAATGAATGCTATAGCAAACATTACCGATGCTGTTTCTGAAAATGTAGCCACCTCCCTTTATGTGTTGCTGGAACAGTTCCCTTTATCATTTATCACTTCCATTGTAGGCGTGATACTGGTTATCGGTTTTTTTATCACTTCTTCCGACTCCGGATCGCTGGTTGTTGATTCGCTTACGGCCGGCGGAAAATTAGATGCCCCCGTTCCACAACGTGTTTTCTGGGCCAGTACGGAAGGTGCGGTAGCTGCCGTGCTTCTTATAGGGGGCGGCTTAGCTGCCTTGCAAACAGCCGCTATAAGTACCGGGCTGCCTTTCGCCATCTTGCTGATATTTATGGCCCGGAGCCTTCATAAAGGACTCAGCCTTGAACACGAAGAAATGATCAAGGCTCAAAGAGTTAAAGAACGTGAACAATATCAGAATACCATTACGAAAATTCTGAAAAAAAGAGAAAAACAAAACAAACCCCAAACCGGGGAAGACAAGCCGAAAACTTAAGAACAATGAAAAAAATAGAACACCTTTTAGTAGCTCTGGACCTGACTGAGATGGACGATCATCTTATCCGTTACAGTAATTTTTTGGTCAAAAAGTTTCAGGCAAAGAATATTAGCTTTATACATGTCGTAAAATCTTACGATATCCCCAAAAATATTCTGGCCGATTTTCCGGATATGAATATACCCCTTACGGATATTATCCGCGAATGGATCAAAGAAAAAACCGATGAACTATACAAAGAAAGGAAAAATACAAAAATGAATATCAATGTAGCGGAAGGATATACCACGGAAAACATCATACGCTACTCGCGGGAAAACAAGATAGACTTAACGCTGATAGGGAAAAAGCTTGGATATCAGGGGAAGGGTGGTGTTACACGGAAAATCATGAGTCTAACCCCCTCTTCCATACTGCTGGTAAGCGAAACCGCCCGCCCGGAAATCAATCATCTCTTAGTACGTATGGATTTCAATAAAATATCGGAAATGGCACTGAAGACAGCGCTATACGTGAAAGAAGCCACCGGAGCTAAAATTTCCTGTTTTCATGTAGCCAAACTTCCCCTGAAATATTTTTCCCGGGAATCGGTAAGCAACCTGGCCAATCTGGAAGAAAAAATGAAAAACCATAATAAAAAAGAATTTGAAAAACTGTTGAAGCGCTTAAAGCTATCATCAAAAGATATACCGTTCCAGTCTGTACTGGATACGGAAAACCAGGAAGAATTGTACCTTTACAGGCAGGCCCTGAAAACCGGCGCAGATATGATCATGCTGGGCTCACGGATAAAATCGGAAATGGCTGATATCATCCTGGAAAACACTTCTGAAAAATTAGCTGCAAGTGAAAAAAATATTTCTGTTTTTATAGTAAAAGACCGAACGTCAACAACCGGCTTTTTAGAAGCCTTATTTGATTAATAGAATAAATAGGTCCGCTCTCTAAAAAGGTCATATTTGATTTTCAGCAGATGTAATAAATTTTGAGTTTTTAGACCAGACTCATAAATGCAAGCCAATAATATTGGACAAAAATTATTTATCATGGCAAAAAAAAATTGGGTTATAAGCATTTTAGCAGTAGCTATAATGTTTTCAGTACCTTCTTGCAATAGCGGTCCTGAAAAAGCGGAAGATCCGCGGGTTATCAAGCTGGTCTATACCGACTGGTCGGAAAGTGTAGCAATAACCAATCTGGCCCGGATATTGCTGGAAGAGCATCTGGAGTATGAAGTGATCCTGAAACTTACGGATGTGGAGTCCGCCTACCGGGAAGTAAGCAAACAAGAGGCCGATCTGTTTTTAGATGCGTGGCTTCCGTTAACGCAAAAAATGTATTTTGAAAAATACGCGGAGAGCATTGAGAAACTGGGGGTCATTTATCCGGAGGCGCATACAGGCTTGCTGGTCCCCGAATACAGTCCGCTGAAAACCATTCCGGATCTGGCAACTTACAAGCATCCCATAGCAGGCATTGACTCCGGCGCCGGAGTAATGCATAAAACCCGGGCAGTACTCAAGAAATATAAGTTGAATAATACGTTACTCAATCTATCGGAAGAAGAAATGACACAAATCGTTTCCGATTCGGTGAGGCGGAGAAAAAACGTGGTCGTTACCGGCTGGGAGCCACATTGGTTATTATCACGCTATGAACTCCGCTTTCTGGAAGACCCGGATAATATTTTTGGAGAAAAAGAAAAGATCTTTGCTATTGGAAGTATTCAGTTGGAAGATAAACATCCCCGCGTAGTCAGGCTTCTGGAAAGAATGCAGTTTTCGGAAAAGCAATTCAACAACCTTATTTATGAAGTACGCGTAGCTAACGACCCCCTAAGGGGAGCTAAAAACTGGATGCAAAAAAACACCTACAACGTTAATCAATGGACCCGGAATCTTAAGCCGGAACGGAAAAAGATCATGTAGCAGGCCGGCCATAATGACCGAACTGATCCTGCGATCAGTTGAATAATTGTACTCCGTCTAAAAAGATTTTGTCTATAAAGCCGGGTGTTTGATCCAGAATGTTCGAGATCCCCGTATTTACCGGAAGTTTACCCGGTGTTTAGCAGGGCGAGTGAACCAAATAAAGTGAGCTATTGAACACCTGTAAAAGTCATCTTTTTCCAACCACCACTTTTCGTTTCCATCTTCCTGTTTTGTAATAGATAAAAGAAAACAGGAACCCAAATATCCAGGCCAGCGGTATCCCCCACCAAATTCCCTGGGCACCAAGCCCCACCGGCTCACGTGAAAGCAAATACGACAAAGGTATTCGCAATATCCATAATGAAAACAATGTAATGATCATGCTTGTCATAGTATCACCGGCTCCTTTAAGCACAGCCTGATTAATAAACATGGAAGAGAATACAACATAAAAAGCGCCTACAATAACCAAATACGAGGCTCCGATATCAATCACATTCCGGTCTGAGGTAAAGACAGACATAAGATTCCTGCCAAACAGGATCACCACCAATGAGATGATCAAAGAGACAATCACAGCCATTATCCATGTAGCATATAAACCTTTCCGCACTCTATGGGGCTTATTGGCCCCCAGGTTTTGGCCTACGAAGGTAGACAACGCGGCTGACAGGCTCATGGCCGGCATTCCGGCAAATGAATCCAGGCGAACAGCCGCTGAATATGCTGCCACGGTGTCCGTTCCGAAATCATTTACAATACGGAAAAGCGCCATCATCCCCAGGGCCACAAAAGTATGCTGAAATCCGGAAGGAAGACCAATTCTCAGTCCCTGTATCAATATGCCGGTATCAAAAACCCAGTGGCGCAAACGAAATGATATAATCTCATGGGTACGGTTCAGGTATCCTACCGCCATAAGAAAGACACCCCCCTGCGAGACTACAGTTGCCAGGGCGGCTCCGCGTACACCCATATCAAAACTCACAACAAACAACAGATCAAGCAAAATATTGGCCAGGGTAGATATCATCAAAAAAACCAAGGGCGTCCGGCTGTCGCCCAACCCACGAAGCACAGCACTGGTAACATTAAAGCCAAACATAAAGATCATCCCCGCGGAAAAAACCGAAAAATACGCAGACGCCTGAGGAACTACTTCAGCGGGAAGTTTAATAAGCATGAATATTTCTTCGCTAAAGTAAACTCCCAGCCCTCCAAGTACGATAGCCGATGCCATTACAAAAGAAAACATGGTTGTAATGGAACGCTTAACATTATCGAATTTTCCGGCCCCGTAATATTGGGAGATCAAAATGGTGATGCCCGTGGAAACGCCAATAAGCAAAGAAACTAACACAAAGATCACAGGAAATGAAGCACCCACAGCGGCTAATGCTTCTTTTCCGATATACTTGCCGACGATTATCGTATCCACCACATTATACAATTGCTGGAATACATTTCCCAGCAGCATGGGCAATGCAAACCGCAATATTTTACGGCTTTCTTTTCCCGTTGTCAGATCACCTTTCATAGTAGTTCCTATAAAGATAATGTATAACAGCAAACAGCCCCCGGCAGCATAAGTTCGAAACAGATACAAAGTTAATCCTTCCGGCTTCTCTATTGCATGCAC
>JAWOBQ010000020.1:0-7618 GCA_046484255.1 Bacteroidales bacterium
CCGGGAGGCCATTACATAACTGATATGGGTGAAATTTCTCCCGGCGTTTATATCATCAGAATTCAGAGTGCAAAACAATCATATGTATTGCAGGTTTTGAAGCAGTGAGGGATGTGTTTGATTTTTTTAATCCTTTTTTGTTAGTAACTGCTTAGCAAGTTTGAGCGGGTTTGAAAAAATAATGAGTTCGGTCTAAAAAGGTCACATTTGATTTTCACCGGCTTTTTCCCCCGAACCCTAAAGGGTGAAGCCGCTGAAAATCAGCCTCCCTTTAGGGATGGGGTAAAGCTGATTTTTAGCGGCTGTGATACATTTAGTGTTTTTAGACCGGACTCAATAATTATAAGGTTTTTTTGTGGTTATCCTTTGTTCTTCTTTTCCATCCTATCCGGGAAAGAATTCCCTTTTAAAAAAAAAGTAGTTGCAAAGGACTCAGCCTGCAACTACTTCAATATTGAATTCGGGCATTTATAAAGCCAGGGGCTTATTCTTTCAAATATTTATCCAGCCAGCTGTAAAATTCGCGATGCCACAGCACAGAGTTTTGGGGTTTAAGTACGAAGTGTGATTCTTCCGGGAAGAAGAGCAGTTTGCTGGGCACCCCTTTAAGTTGTGCAGTATTGAAAGCTTGCAGGGATTCCGTGTACGGAATTCTGAAGTCATTGGCTGCGGTGATCATCATGATAGGGGTATCCCAGTTATCTACGTACAGGTGAGGGGAGAACTCAGTATAGCTTTTGGGTTTTGGTTCTTGCCAGAAAGGGCCTCCCAGGTCGTGGTTTACAAACCAGTATTCATCGGTGGAAGCATACATGCTTTCCAGGTTAAACATTCCGCAATGCGAGATAAAACATTCAAAGCGATCGCTGTGGTTTCCGGCCAGGTAATAAACCGAATACCCGCCATAGCTAGCCCCTATGGCTCCGAGCTTGTCTTCATCCACAAAAGGCTCTTCGGCTATTGTATTAATAGCTGTCATATAGTCCCGGATGTTTTGTCCGCCATAATCCCCGCTGATCTGTTCATTCCATTCCTGCCCGAAGGTTGGAACCCCACGCCGGTTGGGAGCTACTATAATATAATCATGGGCAGCCATCATCTGGAAATTCCAGCGATAGGAGAAAAACTGGCTGACGGCACTTTGCGGCCCGCCCTGGCAATATAAAAGAGCAGGATATGTTTTGGATTTATCGAAATTGGGCGGATAGATTACCCATACCAGCATCTTTTCCCCATCGCTGGTCTCTATCCATCGTTCTTCACTATGAGCTAAAGTGATCTCGTTAAGAAGATCATCATTAACGCGGCTCAGTTGGGTCTCTTTTCCGTCCATCCCGACGCTGAAAATCTCCGTGGGCATAGCCATGGATTGTTTGCTTGCGATTAGCTGATTTTCCGCCAGGGCAAGAGTTACATAATTATGCTTCCCTTCGGTGATCTGCCGGAATTCTTCGCTGGCCATATCCAACTCATATAACTGATAAGTGGCATGTATTCCACTGATAAAATATAACTTCGAACCCTCCGCATTCCAGGTCAAATTACTGGCATTCTGGTCAAAGTCTTTACTCATGTTTTGTATATCACCGGTTTCCATGTTTCTGACCATAATACGTGTTTTGTCCGATTCATATCCGTCTGTTTCCATGCTTTGCCATGCCAGCATCTTTCCATCCGGAGAATAAACCGGGTTTTTGTCATACCCCTCGAAGCCATCGCGGGTTAAATTGACGGTGTTTTTGTTTTCCAGATCATAACGATACAGATTTGAATTTGTGCTCAGGCTGTATTCTTTGCCGGTAAGTTTTTTGCACACATAGATGATATTCTTTTCATCAGGGCTCCAGATTATTTGTTCCATCCCGCCCCAGGGAGAAAGCGGGCTGTCATAGGGTTCTCCTTCCATAATGTCGAGATGTTCACTAAGCGAATTCGCTTCAGTATCATAACGGGCAAAGAAGACGTGGCTGTAACGGTAATCGTGCCAGGTATCCCAATGGCGGTACATAAGGTCATGCGCAATATAAGCATTTGCTTCAGGAAGGTCAGGATGCTTTTCATTGATCGTTTGATCCAGTTTAACATCTTTGGTGTACAGGACATAGTTTTGCAGGGGGCTGTATTTAAATCCGTTGATGCCGCCTTCCACATTGGATACCTGCGTTTTTTCACTGCCGTCCGGGTTCATTTCCCATAACTGCATCGTATTGTCTTCACCGGGGTATAAAAAGCCGATCTTTTTCCCATCAGGCCGCCAGCGGCCATTGCTTTCCGATTGCTCCTCGCTGGAGGTCAGCTTGTGCATTTCACCACTGCCAATCTCCATAACAAACAAGTCCTTTTGACCCGAGTTTTTTTCAAGATCATAACGGCTGATCCCAAATAAAACCTTCTCTTGATCAGGGGAAAGCCGGATGTCACTAACACGCCCCAGCTTCCAGAGAAGCTCCGGAGTCATGACCGAAGTGCTTACGCTAACTTCTTTTTCCGGTTTTTCTTTCTTTTTTTCTTCTTTTTCCTTATCCGCATCACAGGCAGTGATGCTCAAAAACAACAGTGCCAGGATCACTGGAAAAAAATTTGTAATAACTTGCTTCATAGGTTTTTTATTTTTAAGGAACACAGATGACGCAGATCAGTGAGATCATCGCAGATAAATATCTGTTATATCTGTGTATTGGGTTTAAATTTTAATCTTTATTTTGAGATAGTTATTGCTGTTTTTCGTCCAGGCGGTTCAATCCTTCAATACCCAGTTTATAGTTATCCTGCATCTGCAATGTTTGTTTATACATTTTTCGGGCCTCTTCATATTTTCCTTGTTGCTCCAGGGCGGAACCCAGGTTGAAAACGGCATTTACATTGGAAGGGTTAATATCCCTTGCCTGCCGGAAATATTGCTCCGCTTTTTCGTACTCGCCGGTTCCTGTCAGATATATATAGCCGATATTATAGTAAGCATGTTCAAATTCCGGGTCTATATCCAAAAGTTGATTATACGTTTGTATGGCTTTGTCGTATTGCTCTTGTTCCTGATAGTAATATCCGAGGTTGTAGAGGGCTTCAGTGCTTTCGGGCCGTATGTCCAGGGCATTACGGTAGTAGTATACGGCGTTGGAATCATTGTTTTCCGCAGCTAAAAGCCCCAGTTGGATCCAGGCAGGATAGAAATCCTGTTTTGCCTCCACGGTGCGGTGAAAATCGCGTTTTGCTTTGGAAAGCTCTCCGTGGTCTTTATATGTTAACCCACTGATAAAAAAGACTCTGTGATCCTCAGGGTCTACTTCCAATGCCCTGTTTAAAAAGCCAAAAGCTTTGCGATGTTCATCTTTGTACAGAAAGAGTTTTGCCATTTTGATCAAGGCATCAATATTATCCGGATGCTCAATAAGGATATTGTTCAGCGTTTGTTCCGTTTTTGTGAACTGGTCCATCGAAAAATAGATGTCCGAAAGCGTCAGCAGGTAATCCGGATTATTACCATCGCGTTCCAATGCTTCGTTAATATCACGGAAGGATTTGTTAAGTTGCTCACGGTTAAGGTAGTATTGCGCCCGTTGATGGTAAAGATCAGCATTATCCGGCTGGTTTTCGATCTTTTTATTCAGCTGCTCAATCTTACTTTGTGCAATGGTGTCGTTCGTTTGTTCCGTTTTATCTTTTTTTTCTGCATCCGTTTTGCATGCGGGTAAAGCAAGAATAAAACAAAGAGAAATGACGATTATAATATTACTACGGATCATAGAAATTCAAAAATTATTTTTTGATTTTGTTTTTATGGTATTGAAGGATTTGTTTTTCCAGCTCATCAGCAAGTTCAGGATTATCATCCAGTAGTTTTTTCACGGCTTCACGCCCTTGCCCCAGTTTGGTGTCTCCATAAGAGAACCACGAGCCACTTTTTTTGATCAGATCACATTCTACGCCCATATCAATGATCTCTCCGTTTTTGGAGATCCCTTCACCATAAATAATATCGAATTCAGCTTTTCGGAAGGGAGGGGCGACTTTGTTTTTAACGACTTTTGTCCGGATCCGGCCTCCTGTAACTTCATCTCCCGATTTGATCTGGCTGATCCTGCGAATATCAATGCGTACAGAGGCATAAAATTTCAGGGCATTTCCACCGGTAGTGGTTTCGGGGTTTCCGAACATTACGCCTATCTTTTCACGAAGCTGGTTAATAAAGATGCATGTTGAGCCTGTTTTGCTGATGGTGGAAGTGAGTTTCCGCAGGGCCTGAGACATGAGCCGGGCTTGTAATCCCATTTTTGAATCCCCCATATCTCCTTCCAGCTCGCTTTTCGGTGTCAATGCAGCTACAGAATCGATAACCAGTATATCAATGGCTCCCGAGCGGATTAAGTTATCGGCGATCTCCAGGGCTTGTTCCCCGTTATCAGGTTGCGAAACCAAAAGGTTATTGATGTCAACCCCCAGTTTTTTCGCATAAAAGCGGTCGAAAGCATGCTCTGCATCTATAAAAGCAGCAATGCCGCCCGCTTTTTGGGCTTCAGCGATAGCGTGTATAGCCAATGAGGTTTTTCCCGAAGACTCCGGCCCGTAAATTTCTACGACCCGCCCCCTGGGAAAGCCTCCAATCCCTAATGCCAGGTCCAACCCCAACGACCCGGTCGAAATATGGGGCAGGTCTTCTATAGCATCATCCCCAAGCTTCATGATCGTACCTTTGCCATACGCTTTCTCCAGCGTGTTGAGCGTCCGCTCCAGCGCTTGTTGTTTTTCTTTGTTTGCTGAGGTACTCTCTTGGTTTTCTTTACTTTGTTTTGCCATGACATTTTGTTTTTAATGTTTTCAAATATATTAACTTTTATTGGTATAGGTACCCCTTTTACGAAAAGGAATACAGATTTTCTCTAATAAAAGTAAATATAATTTTTTTTATGGCAAAATTTAAAGCACTTTTATTTGGATGTCAGTATAATATTTTTCTCCTTGATGAGCTTACGGAGATTGATAAGCGCATAACGCATGCGCCCCAGGGCTGTATTAATGCTGACCTGAGTTTTTTCGGCTATTTCTTTGAAGCTGAGATTACCGTAATGACGCATGATCAATACGCGTTTTTGTTCTTTGGGAAGATGTTGGATCAAATCTCGTAATTCTTTGTGTGTCTGATTGATGATCATTTTGTCCTCTACAGAACCTTCCAGCATGTCAAGGGTTTCAAAAATATCATAATTGTCTGTCCCGCGTGTCATCGTAACACGGCAAGACTTGCGGAAATGATCAATTACCAGATTATGGGCTATGCGCATAACCCACTGGATAAACTTACCCTCTTCTTTGTAAGAGCCCGATTGCAATTTTTTTACAACCTTTATATACGTATCCTGAAAAATATCTTCTGCAAGACTTTTATCTTTAACCATCATCAGAATATATCCGTACACTTTGTGTTCATGCCGTTGGATGAGAACCCCAAGAGCTGGCTGATCACCATCTAAGTATTGGCGGATCAGAGTTTGATCGCTTAAATGGGAGTACATAATTTTCCTTTCTCTTTTCGTGTTTAAGGTAAATTTTGTCTATAATCAGCCTTTCTTTTTTTTGTGAATTTGTTATACACCATAACAAATAACAAAAATAGGGCCAAAGTTTAGTTTTTGCAAAACAGATGAATGAGCAGCAACAGACTAACGATTTGGGATTGGGTGGTATTTATGACTTGATTACGTGCCGGGCGTGACAGAGGTATTATAAAACCTGCAATATTGCTTCAGGATGCATTCCGGGCATTTGGGTTTTCGTGCGGTGCATATATATCTTCCGTGAAGGATCAGCCAGTGATGCGCGCGCGGGATTTGTTTTTCAGGGATGTATTGCAAAAGTTGTTTTTCAGCCTGTAAAGGGGTCCTTGCATTCGTTGTCAGCCCGATTCGTTGGGCAACCCTGAAAACATGTGTATCTACTGGCATGGCCGGTTTGTTGTAAATCACGGAAGCTATCACATTGGCTGTTTTACGGCCAACACCCGGTAGTTTTTGGAGTGCACTGACATCAGAAGGAACAATGCTGTCAAATGTTTCCACCAGGGCTTTAGCCATGCCTACAAGGTGTTTTGCTTTATTATTGGGGTAAGAGCATGATTTGATATAGCTATATACTTCCTGTTGTGAGGCCGCTGCCAGGGATTTTGCATCCGGAAATCGACCAAACAACGCCGGGGTAATAAGGTTTACCCGTTTATCCGTACATTGTGCCGATAATATCACAGCTACCAGCAACTGAAATGCGTCGGCATATACCAATTCGGTAGCAGCAGCAGACTGATGTTCCGAAAAGCAGGCCAATACCTTTTCAAATCGCAGTTGTTTTTGCATACCTGTGCATTT
The DNA here is from genome assembly GCA_046484255.1 of Bacteroidales bacterium. Classification (GTDB taxonomy): domain Bacteria; phylum Bacteroidota; class Bacteroidia; order Bacteroidales; family PWNQ01; genus PWNQ01. Next base: position 6,357 of record JAWOBQ010000020.1, read on the forward strand.
ATCGTATTGATACGATATACAACCTGGGCTCCCCTCTTTTTAATTATCTATAATACCCGGAAAACCAGACCTTCCAAGAGGATTGGAAAAGGCCTTTGAAAAATACATGATCTGACGAATTACGTTTTGGCCGGGAGAGGAGCTGTGGTCTCCATTGATCAGAAAATCATCAATAAAACGGTCGATTTCACCCTCGGAAAATTGTGCAATCTGCTCAAATGTAAATGTTTTATTCATAAGTATAACTTTGTTTGTGCATACTAATGAACAAACGTCCGGTAAAGCCACTTATTATTCTTTGAGCCGATTTTTTTCAGAATTTAATCGGACGTGAGTACAATATCTTTATCTTCAATAAGTTTTCGGAGATTGATCAGGGCATAACGCATCCGCCCCAGCGCTGTGTTGATACTGACATTGGTTTTTTGCGCAATTTCCTTGAAACTCATATCTCCGTAATGACGCATGATCAAAACCCGCTTCTGTTCTTCCGGAAGATATTGAACCAGACGCCGTACGTCTTTGTGGATTTGCGTGGTGATCATCTCATCTTCTACCGAGCCTTCCATCATATCAATGGTGTCAAAAATATCATACTCATCCGTGCCACGCGCCATGGAAATACGACCCGACTGCCGGAAATGATCAATTACCAGATTATGCGCAATGCGCATCACCCACTGTAAAAACTTGCCCTCTTCTTTATAAGAGCCAGATTGGATCTTTTTGACAACTTTAATGTACGTGTCTTGAAAAATGTCCTCTGCAAGACTTTTGTCTTTGACCATCATCAGAATATAACCATATACCTTGTTCTGATGCTTTTGTATAAGTGTTCCAAGAGCCGGCTGATTACCATCTAAATATTGGCAGATCAGTTCTTGATCGCTTAAATGGATGTGCATAAATTCCCCTTTTTGGTTAGAAGTAATAAAGGTAAATTTTGCCTATAATCAGTCCTCCGGTTTTGAATGTTTTTTGCTTTTTGCAAGGATACAAATGTAAAAAATATGTTTGACTTATACAATGAAAAAATGATCCAATTTGGAATATTTTTTGAATAACTCCCTGAATCCATCATTGTTATTAAGATACAGCCCGATTTTTTTTTTGATGAAAATCATGTTTTTCTTGTTTATGGTGTGGTTTTTTTTCTTCTTAAAACAAATCCCGGATACAGCCGAGCCCTATCCCAGAGAATGGGGCTGATCTAATAAAACTAAATAGTGTTTGTCCATAATGTCCGATATCTGCGTTGTTGC
>JAWOBQ010000092.1:0-2886 GCA_046484255.1 Bacteroidales bacterium
AATTCTTCCCCAACATCCTATTTTCCAAACATTTTGCATGTTTGTTACGACTCAATTCTCAACAACCGTTAATAAAACAGTGCTTTCTTGATTCACAGCACGAGAAACTTCCTTCTTTATCATATATTTGTTGATGATCAGTTAATAAGACACACCAGATTTTGGTTTTCAGGAACCGGACTGATTAGTTAATTCTAATCTATGCTAAAAAGATTAAAACTATTTATAAAAACCCTGGGGCCCGGCTTTATCATCGCTTCGGTTGTATTGGGACCGGGGAGTATTACTGTTTCATCGCGAATTGGTTCGGAACATGGGTATGCATTTTTGTGGGTAATTGTTTTTGCCGCTATTTCTATGGCTATTTATACATCCATGGGAGCTCGCTACGGGGTCACCAACGACAAATCCATTCTCCAGAATATTTCCGATAATTATGGGCGGTGGTTTGCCATTGTAATCGGTATTTCCGCTTCCCTGTCAGCTTCCAGCTTTCAGTTTGGGAATAATCTCGGAATAGGTATTGGAATGAACGGGATAACCGGAATCGACGAGCGGGTATGGCCGCTGATATTCACGCCGTTGGGAATGGTGCTGCTTTTTTGGGCAAAAAACCTTTATAAAGTGCTGGAAAAATTGATGATCGTGCTGGTTATGGTTATGATACTGGCATTTTTCTTCAACCTTGTATTGACAACACCGGATGCCGGACAACTGGCAAAAGGGTTTCTTCCCCTTTCCCTTGCGGCAGAGAACCTGGATGTAGTTGCTGCTTTGGTAGCCACTACTTTTGTTTTGCACGGGGCAATTTACCAGTCGTACCTTGCCCAAAATAAAGGCTGGAAAGTTGCCAACATGAAGCGTGGAATACGTGATTCTTACTCGGGGATTTTTATGCTGGCTTTGATTTCCATAATGATCATTATCACTTCGGCAGCGGCCCTGCACCCTGCCGGGATTACCGTAAATTCAGCCGCCGATATGGCCATGCAACTCGAATCGATGTTTGGGCCCTATGCCAAAATAGTTTTTAGCCTCGGTTTGTGCGCTGCCGCGTTCTCATCGCTGATGGTGAATGCCGTGATGGGGGGCGGCCTTCTCTCCGACGGGCTGGGACTTGGCCGTTCGATGAATGAAAAAATGCCGAAAATATTTACCGCTATTATTCTGCTTTTGGGCATGACCGTTGCCGTTTTTTTCCGGGGCGATGTGGTTTATGCATTGATCATGGCACAGGCATCTTCCATATTTGCGGTGCCCCTCATTGCCATTGGCATGTTTCTTATTCTTAACAACAAAAAGGTGATGGGAAAATTCAAAAACAACACATGGCAAAACATTCTGGCCGTTTTTGGATTTATTCTGATAAATATTATGGTGTATTTTATGTACACCAAATTGATTACTTTTATTAACGCGCTTTAATTAAACACTAACTTGGACGTAAAATACGTATTATACTGATAAAATCTCCATCATTCCCTGGCTTGGAGGATTTTTTTGTGTTATATTTATAATACGTAAATACGTATTTATGAAAACCAAAAAATCTCCCCATCCAGAATGGGCGTTAGCCCATAAAAAGCCAGGTACGGAGCTTAGAAAAATCAAGGGAAGGTACTATCTCTATGACTACAAGACAGTGTATGATAAGGGAAAAAAAAGGCCCAGGAAGGTTACCGGTCCGATTCTGGGTTCCATCACCGAAGAAGATGGATTCATACTTTCTGAGAAGCGAAGTCTGGAGCAAGCAGCTTCAGGCAAGGTAATCAGCAGGATCCAATGTAAAGAGTATGGGGTTTCCCGGTTGATCCTCTCACGCTTCGAGGAAATCACTTCTTCCTTGAAAGATGTTTTTCCGGATAATTGGAAGGAACTGCTGGCCATTGCTTACTGCAGATTTGTTTATCGCTGCCCCTTAAAAAGTATTCCCTTCCGCCTGGCAACAAGTTATCTTCCCGAGACAATTGGATTAAAGCCCTTCAGTGAGAAGCAGGCATCAGGGGTGCTGAACCGCATTGGTGGGCAACGTGACAGGATATTAAAGTACATGCGGTCATTTATCGGCAAGGGTGAGTACATACTGATGGATACAACCGATATATTCAGCAATTCAAAGAACATGTCATTGGCCAGGCCGGGATACAGCCATGACCTTTATGGCCCCCAGTTCAACCTGATGTATATCTATTCGGCCAATAGCCGCATGCCGGTATATTACCGTTTGCTTCCCGGTAATATCAGGGATGTAAAAGCATTCAAAAACTGCATGATCGAATCCGGGTTGACAGAGGCCATCGTTGTCGCTGACAAGGGGTTCTACAGCGCTTCTAACGTATCGGTATTACAAAAAGAGCACATACAGTTTATACTGCCGCTGAAAAGAAACAATTCCATGATTGATTACAGTTCCCTGGTAAAAAATGAATTCAAAACGGGCGATTATTATTTCGAACATGAGAAAAGGGTAATATGGCATAAAACGTTCCCGGTAGAAAAGGATCTCCATCTTTACCTGTTTCTGGATGAACAGCTCAAGGTCCGGGAAGATGTTGATTACTTAATCCGTGTTAAAACACATCCTGAGAAATACAATATCGATACCTATCATACGATAAAAAACCGTTTTGGTACCATTGCACTGCTCTCTAGTTTAGATGTGCCGGCAGACAACATCTATCAAACCTATAAAAGCAGAATTGATATAGAGGTGATGTTTGATGGTATGAAAAATGTATTAGAGGCAGATCATACGTATATGCAGAATGAGCAAACCCTGCAAGGCTGGATGTTTATCAATCACCTTACCCTTCAATGGTACCAATATCTTTATATCGAACTGAAAGAACGAGAGCTGATAAAGAAAATATCCGTAAACGACCTAAT
>JAWOBQ010000155.1:0-2792 GCA_046484255.1 Bacteroidales bacterium
GGAATATTTCTTTGAAGCTTCGTTATATTTTTCCACAGACAGATTCCAACATCATAATTTTTCAAGGTTTCAAGCATGATATTATAATCAATCCAGGGCTTGTAATAAACGCTATTGTTTTTGCTAATCTCTTCGACCAGTTTATTTGGGTCCGAATAAATCGTAAGGGTGATCGTTTTTGATGGAAAATGGCTTTCATTAAATTTTTGCACGTACATTGCGGCTTCCTTTAAACCGCGATATTTATTTACACCGCCGATATACACAAGATCAAGGGAGGCCTTTTCTGCATATAAAACCTTTGCGTGGAGATCTCCTATTAAAGGATAATTCCGAAGCAGAAACACCCTGCCGCACCCATATATCGTTTTTTGGTATTCGCCAAAAAGATAGTCGTCCGTACAAAACACGCTGTCAAAAAACCGCAGGAGCAGAATTTCATTTACCTTGTGCGGAAGCGCCTTCAAAAAGGCCCTTGCTGTTCTGCCCCTATATTCAAACACCTGGTTATAATAATCCTCGTGCGAATCATATACCGCACGCGCGCCGGTACAGAGCTTGGCCATCAATGCCAGTTTGATTTCCCTGGCGTCAGAAGCCTGCACCACTTCGGGTTTCGCCTTATACAACACGGAAAGGTTCTTTACAAAAAATATTGCCTGAAATATTTTATAAACAATCCCCCGCAGCAAGCCGCCCATGAAACGGGGCAGCCGATCGCTTATCCGCCAAAACCTTTCTTTTTCATTGGATTCGGGCGCACGCCCTGCCAGTATATCTTCATAGCTTGCCAACCGGCCGTCTTTTAAAAAATACAGATCAATATCTTTTATATTGGTCTTAAGGAACCTCATCTCCCGAAAAAACAGCCGGGGATCTTTAGGCCTGTGGCTAAAGCCGATAAACACCATCTTTGTCATTGTATTTCCTGGCTATCCAATATTTGAATCAATCCGCATCTGCCAGCCTTATCATCGAAAGTTCCTCTCAATGGCAACCTGGCACTGCCGACCATTTGGCGGAAAGGGGGCGCTCCGCAATAACCAACCTGTGACGGACCGCTTGCAGACCAGTCTTTCGTTCGCGGGCATTTTACACCGGGACAATTTTTGCCGCATTTTCACCGTATATCATGTCTAACTTCTCACTTGACAGATCAATATTACTGAGGACATCCACATGCTCCTCTGTATTATCGGATCCAAAAATAATTTTATGCGCGAATTCATCGATAAATTTGCGGGTGAATTCTGGGTCTCGTTTTAAAGCGTTCAAGCCGCTGCCTGCTGAGAGATCGGCATACAAATTGGGATATGTTCTCAGGAGCCGACATGTTACCCCCCCTTCCAACACGGGACCTTCGGGATACATCGTTTCACCCGGGGAAACCTTTCCGGAAATGTGCTGCCAGAAAAGCGGGCCGTGCCCGATGAATGGTATTTCGGGAAATTCCTGAAGCCTTGCCTCCAGGGAGGCGAAATCAAGCATATATCCAGGAAAGGACAGCGTCCGCTTCTCTTTCCAATGGGCCAGGCCTTGATGGTAGTTCGTCAGAATGTTGAAAACCTTTCGGGGTAAACCGAAAAGTCGATTTGTATGCATTAATTTTAGTATAATATGCTCTAAAGAATTATTTACTTCTTTTACATGTATAACTTCTCTCGATCTCTCCATATGGAAGACGACGGGTATCTCCAATTCAGAAACAGCAGACAGCAATCTTGTTACATTGTCGGAACCCCAGTTAACCGTGGATTTCAATTCAGCGCATCCCCGAATTCCCTTTTCATACCAGCGCCGCATTTGTTCAGCAGCATCCGGACGATTCGGATCAGGGGCGTACATGGGAACAATTCGTGATGGATACTTCTTATAGGCGCTGAACACATCTGCAATACACAAATCGTCATATCGCCACCACCCGGGATCGACTTCTTCCCAGGTCATGAGCCAGCAGTAGTCGAATTGATTTTTATCTAAATAGGTTATGATGTCATTCAGACCCCATTCATTGAAATTGACGTGCATGTGAGCGTCTATCTTCATCGCCTGTTACTCCTGAATCAGGGCCTACTGAATAAAAACAATTCATTCCACACTACCCCATCAAACCTTTGCATCTGTCATTTTACCATAATACGCCAAAATTTGCCATCGGTCAGTTTGCTTCCCGTTTTCGGCTTTCCTGTATTGCGTCATGATGCTTCCTTATGGATTGTAATTATTGGAGGATCATGGCATAACCTTTTCAGGCTATGAAAATGGGGGTATTTGAGTGCATACGGATACACAACGGGATCCGACAGCAGGTTTACCGGGACGAAGTCACCCGCAATGCGATTGAAGGCAAATATTGTTATACGATTTTTTTAATTTTTAGTTGGACCGCATGGATGAAAAGACTTTTACATACTGCTGCGCACATCGTTTTTTTAATTCGAAATTTTTGGTATGCAAAAAACATACGCCGAATGCAGTTGGTCCATTACAAAGGCTTTGCAATTGGACCTCTGTTACACCGTCATGTAGATGCTGCGCTCACTTTATATAAAAAATTAAATAATGAGAAAAACTTAGGAACTGCGAAAACCCTTCTTTTAAAAATTTTCGGGGCCCGCTTGTGTCTTGCTGCCTACAATAAGGACAATCAAATAATCGGGATAAGCGTATATTACTTCAACGCCCGCGACAAAAAAGAAAATTCAATTCATGAAGGTTATACAGGGGTGGACCCACGATTCCAGAATAAAGGCTTGGGGACTGAACTCAGACGACTGGCGGCAAGCCATTTT
>JAWOBQ010000176.1:0-2632 GCA_046484255.1 Bacteroidales bacterium
ATGCAAGCTAAATTTTGAAAAACACAGGCACTAATCCCAACGGTCCGGATGCGCTAAGCCTATAGAACCATCATCCGGGGTTTTTAACAGCCCGGCAAATAAATAAGGGGTCAATTTTGGCGTAAAGCATGGGCCTGTTGAGTTCAGAAAAGAGCATGCCGCAGGCACATCATTATACCAAAAATAATAACAGAACACATATGAACATAGTAACCGTATGCCTTGGAAACATATGCCGATCACCCATGGCTGAAGGCATTTTAAGAAAAAAGATACAAGAGCGCGGGCTGGATATCCGGTTGGATTCTGCCGGCACCGCCCCGTATCATATTGGTGAAGCTCCTGATGAGCGGGCACAGCAAACGCTTTTAGAAAAGGGCATAAACATCAGTGATCTGCGCGGAAGGCAATTTGAGGTAAGCGATTTTGACCGCTTTGACCTTATCTTACCTATGGATGAAGATAATTATAATAACGTAATAGAACTGGCCCGTTCAAAAGCTGATAAAGCCAAAGTGACAATGCTGATGAAGTATTTGTACCCCGAGGAAAATATAAGCGTGCCTGATCCCTATTTCGGGGGCCCTGAAGGATTCTGCAAAGTTTATGAAATGCTTGATGCCGCAACCGATAAGGTACTGGAAAGCCTTAAAATATGAAACACCCATGCCGGGGCGTTCGGCACACAGGCGGATGATTAAATGCGATGAGGCGAACGAAGCAACTTAAGCGACGAAGAGAACTAAGCAACAAATATAAAGATTTGAATAAAACATTATATAAAAATTTAAACAGATGAAAGCTGTCCCTCTACCGGAAGACTTACCGGGCAAGGCGGAGCTACGGCAAGCCCGCGACCGCATATATGGGAAGGTCCATAAAACGCCATTGTTCACTTCAGCCCGCCTTAATGAATCGTATAAAGCCCGGATATTTTTTAAAGCAGAAAATATGCAAAAGGCCGGAGCTTTTAAATCAAGAGGTGCTGTAAATGCTGTTTTTTCCCTCACGGAGAAAGAAGCTTCCGGTGGAGTATGTACGCATTCCTCCGGAAATCATGCCCAGGCCCTGGCCAGGGCTGCCCGTTTACGTGGGATCCCCGCCTTTATTGTAATGCCGGAAACCGCTCCCCGCGTTAAGATCAATGCCGTGAAGAGTTATGGCGGAAAGACTATTTTTTGCAAGCCCACGCTGCAAGCACGAGAAGAAACCCTTGAAAACGTCAGGCAACAAACCGGTGCTTTTCCCATACATCCCTATAACGATCCGGCTGTTATTGCCGGCCAATCGACAGTAGCACAAGAAATACCGGAACAATTGGATAATGAACCGGACTATATTCTTTGCCCGGTCGGTGGTGGAGGCTTGCTTAGCGGTACTGCCCTGGCACTGCATCATTTCTTCAGGCATACCCGCGTCATTGCTATTGAACCCCGGGGAGCCGATGATGCCTGCCGTTCCTTTAAAAGCGGAGAGTTGATCCCTTCTGTAAATCCACAAACTATTGCTGATGGCATGCTAACATCGCTGGGAAACCGCACCTTTCCCGTGATGATGAACTATGTACATGACGTGCTGACCGTAAGTGAAGCGGGTATTATCCAGGCTATGCGGTATATCTGGGAAAGAATGAAATTAGTCGTAGAACCTTCTGCTGCAGTTCCTTTAGCTGCTATATTTGAACATAAGATTGAAGTAAAAAACAAAACCGTGGTACTGGTTTTATCCGGGGGAAATCTGGACCTGAACCGGCTGCCCTGGCAAAAATAAACCTGGCTATGCAAAAAGGAACACTTTATCTGTTGCCGGCTTTACTGGGTGATTCAAGCCCGGAACATGTAATCCCTGAAGGGGTATTGCAACGCATGCATGCCCTGAAACTCTTTGCCGTAGAAAATATACGCTCGGCCCGCAGATTTTTGATAAAGAGCGGCATACAAAACCCGGTAGATGATCTGGAGTTCCTTGAACTCAACCGTCATACCAAAGAAATGGAGCTGATGGACATCGTAATGCGGCTGGCTCAAGGAGAAAATATAGGCTTATTGTCGGAATCCGGAACCCCTTGTGTCGCTGATCCGGGGGCAAACCTGGTTAATAAAGCCCATGAATTTGAAATCCCCGTTAAACCACTGACTGGCCCCTCTTCTATCCTGCTTGGACTGGCCGGAAGCGGGTTCTCCGGTCAATGCTTTTCGTTTCACGGATACCTGCCTATCGATGATAAAAAAAGAGAACACAAACTGCGCTTTCTTGAAAAATTAGTGTTTAAAGAAGATCAAACGCAAATATTTATTGAAACCCCTTATCGAAACCTTAAAATGTTTAATGCCATTTTAAAGGTATGCTCGGCCAATACAAAACTCTCTATTGGTATCGAACTGACAACCGCCCGCGAAAAGATCATGTCTTATACCATTGCCGAATGGAAATTAAAAAAAACGCCGCAAATCCATAAAAAAAATGTTATCTTCCTGATCTATAAATAACCTGTGTTTATAATGTAGAACTTCCCTGAAAAATATGCCGGTTCATATATAGATCGATCAAAGTTTGGCTGAAACCTCCTTAGTATACTAGTGTATATGAGGATTGAGTCCGGTCTGAAAACACTAAATTTATCACAGCCGCT
>JAWOBQ010000082.1:0-8097 GCA_046484255.1 Bacteroidales bacterium
CATCGCAAAAACTCCTTTCTGCATAGCTTCCTGGCTTCTCTTACAAATAAATTCCGGGCTTCCCTATGCGTCTTTTTAGGCATAATAATAAACGCAAAAAAACGGTAGAGGAAAAGATAGGGAAGCATGGATTTAAAAATAACTCCAAGCCGTATAAGAATTCGCGACTTTGTCGTCAGCTTCATGATAGCGCCGCCCATAACCATAGATAACACACGTTCGGGATGATCTTCGGCAATTTGCCGGATAATGATCGTCCCCAGGGAAATACCCGCAAAATGAGAGGACGGGATATTTTCATGGTCAAGTACATCTATAACATCTTGTGAGACAGATTTAAACGTATAATTTTGGGAATCCTTCCTGCTTTCTCCTTTCGCGGAAGCTCCATGCCCGCGCAGATCAACCAGCAATATATTATAATCCCTGCTGAACCTGCGAATTTGCTTAAACCAAATAGTAGAACTGCCGCCTGCTCCGTGAACAAGTGTCATCCATGGATTCGATTCCTTATTTTTATGTATCGTATAATGTAACAACGTTTATATCTGCTTTTCGTAAAAACTATAGTGCGTTAGTATTATCGTAATCCTGCCCCCTTTTAAATATGCAAATATAACAAAAAAACTGTGAATCTGCTCTAAATAAACAAAATTTATTAGCCCGCAATAAATCAGCTTTCCCCCTTCCTGAAAATTCACTGGTTATATATGCCTGAGGCCGGTCTAAAAACACAAAGTTTTTTACAGAATCTGAAAATAAGCTTTGCCGAATCCCTAAAGAGAGCTTGATTTTCCGTGGCTTCACCTTCAGGGTTCGGGCCAATAATCCTCTGAAAAACAAGTGGTTCTTCTTTTAGGCCGGGTACATAATCCATAATTCACAGGGTTTCATAAAAACTCATCTGCCAACTTTATGTAATGTTTATTGTTTTTTTATTACTTTAGCTTGCTAAAACATCGCAACTATGAAACATACCATAAAAATTTTGACAGGCTTGACACTGCTGTTATCGGCAAATTTATCAAGCGCCCAGGTCCGTGTAGATACACTGAACTATGAAGACACTACTATAGTAATGGATGCTGCGGAGCATTTAATTATCGGGATGGGGAACGATATTTGGATGGATGCTCCGGATAATGGAGATATACGAGCTTACAATCCTTCTTTTGTTTTTTCCGCTCTGTATGATGTTCCACTGGGGAACAGCCGGCTTAGCTTTGCCTCAGGTCTGGGTCTTCAGAGCAACAACTTGTATAACGGAGCTTTTATCAGGGAAAGCGATTCGATTACCGGGAAAATGCAATTCACCGATATTGCCGACTCCCTGGATCATAGCAAATACAAGCTCAGCACTACCTACCTGGAAATTCCCGTAGAGTTCCGGCTCAGGCTTGGGGAAGACCATCAGTTTACGATCGCAGCGGGCTTTAAGGCAGGTTATGTAATTAACAGCCACACCAAATATAAGGGAAAGCCTATGACTTCCTCAAGAGCATTTACCAATAACGATAAGGTAAAAATAAAAGAGCACAATATCCCTGCGCTGAACGATCTTCGCTACACTGTTACGGGAAGGATCGCGTATAAGAAATGGTCATTATTTGCACACTATAACCTCACTCCCTTGTTTGAAGAAGGCAAGCTGGTCAACAGCTCCGGGAAAGCCAAAGACATGTACCTGATAACCGCAGGCTTTCTGTTCACTGCTTTTTAACCCTGCCCTTTACCAAGAGGGTTTGGAGAGTGATTAGGCAACGATCTGGAACAAAGAAAACATAAACATAAGCCCGGTAAGATAGCCCACATACACCTGGGCGGGCTGATGTGTATTCAGTTTCAGGCGTGCATAACCGGTAGCCCCGGCCATAAGCACGACCAAATAAATAAACATGTGATCCACTCCAAAGCTATAAGGGGCCAGGGCTATAAATAATCCGCTCAGCCCTCCGAGCGAAAGCATATGAATGCTGATCTTCCAAAACTTATTCACTACTATAGCAATAACTATCAGCAAAGTCGCTCCCAGCAAGAAGAGATTATAATAACCGGGGACCTCAAAAGCACGGATAATAATAAAAGCAAGGTAAAAAGAGAAGCCTGCTCCCAGAAAAGGGAGTGTGCGTTCTTGCCGCCGCTGCAGGCGCAGGGAGGAAATCATATGCATGCTTTTGAGAATGACCGTCAAGATCAAAGGAAACACAAATGTCATCAAAAACACTACGCTTAAAATAATCAGACGCGCCTTTTCAGTAAGCAGAAACGACAAATACCCATCGTAATAGAGCAGGATAAGCGTTCCATATAATGGTATCAAGAGCGGGTGAAAAACAATGGAGATCCCTTCTGCAATTTTCCGTTCCATATTACGGGAATTTACATTTCTTTCCGGAGCCTGGCTACCGGAATGTTTAACTGCTCACGGTATTTTGCGACCGTGCGCCGGGCAATATTATAGCCTTTCTCCTTCAACAACTTAGACAAGTGTTCATCGGTGATGGGCTTACTTTTATCTTCCTCTTCAATAAGGTCTTGAAGGATCTTTTTGATCTCCCGCGTAGAGACCGATTCTCCGGTTTGCGTTTGCATAGATTCAGAGAAAAAGCTTTTCAGCAAAAACGTTCCAAAGGGGGTTTGAACATACTTGCTATTGGCAACCCGGGAAACCGTGGAAATATCCAGATTCACGATTTCCGCTATATCTTTAAGTATCATTGGGCGCAACTTGGTCTCATCGCCTTCCAGAAAATACTCCCGCTGATAATTCATAATGGCCTCCATTGTAACATAAAGCGTGTTCTGACGTTGCTGTAAAGCATCAATAAACCATTTGGCAGAATCTATTTTCTGCTTGACAAACATAATCGCATCTTTATCTTTTTTGGTTTTGCTTCCCTTTTTCTCGGCATATGCCTTTAACATATTCTGATAAGTATTACTTATCCTTAATTCCGGCATATTCCGATGATTAAGCTGAAGGTTCAGCTCTCCGTTTTCAATGGTGATCACAAAATCCGGGATCACAAAATGATTGGGTTTCGTAGTAAGGTCCAGGGAATTGCCCGGTTTTGGATTTAACTTTAAAATTTCCTCTATTGCGGCTTTCAGCTCCGGCTCTGAAATTTTATGGCGCTTAATTATCCGGCTATAATGTTTTTTTGTAAACTCGTTAAAATACTGATCGATGATCTCTACAGCAAGTTTTATACTCTGCTTTTCTTTGTCTTTTCTTTCCAGTTGCAGCCGCAGGCACTCCTGCAGGTTACGTGCTCCAACGCCGGGCGGGTCCAGCCGTTGCACTACCTTAAGCATTTGTTCGATCTCTTCAGTCTTCACTTCCATGTTCCGGGTAAAGGCAAAATCATCTACCATCGCATCCACGCTACGCTGAAGATATCCGGAATCATCCAGGTTTCCGATGATCATAAAGGCAATTATAAACTGCCGCTCATTAAGCGGCTGTAATGATAACTGGGTTTCCAGCATATCATGAAAAGAAATCCCGGCAGCATATGGAATTTGTTTTTCTTCATTCTCCTCCTGCATATTCCCGGAATTATACCGGTAAGAAGGGATCTCTTCATCCTCAAGGTAATCGTTAATGTCAAATTCATCTCCTTCTTCCTGCTGCTCAAATTGCTCTTCCAGGCTTTCATTGCTTTCCCCGTCATTCTCTTCAAGGGCCGGATTTTCTTCGATCTCTTGTTTGATGCGTTGCTCCAGGGACATCGTTGGCACCTGCAGCAATTTCATCAGTTGTATCTGCTGCGGTGATAATCGTTGTAATAACTTTTGTTGTAGTTGCTGATTTAACATGTCTCCTTATACGTATTAATCTTCCCTTTTATTAGGCTCTTGCCCTAATCTTGCGCTCTTTGTCAGGCTTATCCCTAAAATCACCTATCTCCGACCAGCAGATCCCGCATTTTAAACCTCCGCAAGCTTCCTGAACGAACATTATGATACAGGCACTTGGCATAAAGAACACGCGCTAATTATAATGTTCGAAAATAATAAAAAAATCCTTTCCCGTGAATTAAAATTCGGCATTTTGAGGAGTTCGTGGGAACGGGATCACATCCCTGATATTTCCCATCCCTGTGATAAACAACATAAACCTCTCAAAACCAAGACCGAAGCCGGAGTGAGGTACCGTACCAAACTTACGGGTATCCATAAACCACCACAACTCCTGTTCAGGTATATTCATCTCCTGCATTCGCTTCTGCAGTTTATCATATTGCTCTTCCCTTTGCGAGCCGCCGACAATTTCCCCTATTTCCGGAAACAGTATATCCATAGCCCGAACCGTCTCATCCTCGTTTTGTTTCATATAAAAAGCCTTGATCTGCCTGGGATAATCCGTGATTATCACGGGCTTTTCAAAATGCTTTTCCACCAGAAAACGTTCATGCTCCGATTGCAGATCCGCGCCCCAGCCTTCAATAATATAGTCAAATTTCTTCTTTTTGTTAGGCCTGGAATTTTGCAATATCTCTATCGCCCGGCTATAACTAATCCTTTCAAATTCATTATCCAGGATAAACATCAGCTTTTCAGCTAAACGCATTGGCGAACGTTGTTCTTTCGGCAGCGATCGCTGCATATCCTCCTGTCGTTTATCCAGAAAATCCAGGTCTTCCCGGCAGTTGTCCAACGCAAATCTCACCAGAAACTTCAGAAAGTCTTCGGCCAGGTTCATATTATCATTCAGATCATTAAAAGCTACTTCCGGCTCGATCATCCAAAATTCGGCCAGATGCCGCTTGGTATTAGAATTTTCGGCCCGGAATGTGGGGCCAAAGGTATACACTTTTGAGAGGGCCAGGGCAGCAAGTTCAGCCTCCAATTGCCCGGAAACAGTAAGGTTTGTCTCCCGCCCAAAAAAATCCTGCGTATAATCTACCGTGCCGTCATTGTTCTTTGGGGGATCCTTTATATCCAGGGTCGTTACATGAAAAGTCTCGCCGGCACCTTCCGCATCCGAAGCGGTAATGATGGGAGTATGGATATTATAAAAACCGCGTTCGTGGAAATATTTATGCACAGCGAATATCATAGTATGGCGCAGCCGATTCACCGCACTAAAGGTATTGGTTCTGAAGCGCAGGTGAGCGATCTCACGCAAAAATTCCATAGAGTGCTTTTTCGGCTGCAACGGATACTTTTCCGGATCGGCTTCTCCGTAGATCTCAATATCCCCGGCGATCAATTCAAGCTTTTGGCCGGCTCCTTTCGATTCCTGCAATACCCCTTTTACGCACAATGCCGCACCGGTATGGATCCGCGATAATAATTCCTGTCCTGTTTTTTCTACCTCTGCAACAACCTGCAGGCTGGATAGAACGGAACCATCATTCAAGGTAATAAAAGCCACATTCTTACTGCTGCGTTTATTTCTTACCCACCCTTTAACCACGATCTTTTCATCGCCGGGCTCCATTTCCAGTGCTTTCTTAATCTCCGTTCGTTTCATTGATGCATCTATTAATAATGTTAAACCTTTTATTCCCGTCAACGCCGGGATACTATAGCCCCGGTCTCATTTGATCACGCTCTGCCGTTCGTTCCAATGATCATGCAAATATCGGTAATCTTTCTAACAAAACGATACCCGCATCTTTGGCTCCGCTCGTATACAATAAGAAGGGCTCCGGCTATCCCCTTGATTTCCCCTGATTAGCCCTGGTCTCAGGGGTACTCCCGGATACCGGGCTTGCTGAAGTTTAGCTCCGGCCTATTTATGCCCTTTTTTCCTATGCTTTCCCTTCCATAACGATCACAATTTCCCCTTTAATGGCGGGGCGCTGCTGAAAATCTTCCACTATCTCCTGCAAGCTTCCCCGGGCATATTCTTCATGGAGCTTGCTGATCTCTCTGCATACACAGGCCTTTCTTGAACTTCCACAATGCTCTGCCAGTTGCCTGAGTGTTTTCAGCAAGCGGTAAGGCGATTCCATCAGCAGAATGGTCTCAGGGCGTTGGGCTATATCTTCCAGACGGGCTTGACGCCCTTTTTTTCGCGGCAAAAACCCTTCCATATAAAACCTCGCAGCCGGCAATCCGGAAGCCGCAAGTGCCGGAATAATGGAAGTTGGCCCGGGAAGACATTCAATATGTACTCCATTTTTTATGGCCTCCCTGACCAGCAGGAAGCCCGGATCGGAAATTGCCGGCGTTCCGGCATCAGTGATCAAAGCAAATGTCTCCCCCTGCAATAAGCGCTCTACAAAGCCTCCCACCAGCTTGTGCTCATTGTGCTGGTGATAACTCTCCAGCGGAGAGCCTATATGATAATGCTTTAACAGTTTTCCGCTAACCCGGGTGTCTTCAGCCAAAATACGATCCACTCCCTTCAACACCTCCACAGCACGAAAAGTCATGTCTTTCATGTTCCCTACAGGCGTAGGTACCAAAATAAGACTGCCGTAAATTTCAGATCTCCCTGACATAATCTCTGATTAATCGAAATAACCCCTCATAGGCGGTAAGCGGAAGCCCGTCCGACCGGTCCTCCGGAGTGTGATACTCTTGATATTCATCCCCCATAGTGTAAAAGAAAAAGGAGGAAACCCCATTTTTATGAAAAGGATAATGATCGCTGTTGGACGATTCCCCACGTTTCTTAGTATCTGCTATATATTGATTTTTCTCGTTGATCTGTTTTAGCAGTTCAAACTGCGGCTTAAATACTTTCCCGTTCACTACCCCGATCCCTTTACTACCACTTCCGATCAGGTCAAGATTTAACACAAACTTGATTTTATCCAACTCTACCGGAGGGTGTTCCGCAAAATACGAAGACCCATGCAAGCCGGCTTCTTCTCCGCTAAAGAAAACAAACATCAGAGAATGCGCAGGCCTGTTTTCAGATCCGGCAAAATAGCGGGCCAGATCCAGTGTCATCCCCGTACCACTGGCATTATCATGAGCTCCGCAATAGCAGGTGTTTTTACCCATCCTCCCCAGGTGATCATAATGGGCAACCACTAACACAAAACTATCGGGATGCTCCGTGCCGGGGACATAGCCATATACATTGGAGGTGCGGTATTGATTTATATATTCATTTTCTATATCCAAAATAACCTGCTGAGCATTATTCCATTGTGAAGCCAGCACCTCCAGCACCGGGTGCCCTGCCGGATTTTCAGAGCCCGAGACTCCCCAGATAAGCTTCTCCCTGTTCTGCAATACAATGTAGCCCGAAGCACCAAAAAAATTCACATACACAATGGACGGGATCTCCTCCCTGAATTCTTCCCGGAATTCTTCCGGATCGATCACCATCAGATACCCTTCCAGATCCCGCTGCTGAAGCTCTCTTAGTTTATCCGCAGATTGCAGATGCGCTTGTTTTAATTCTATGGTTTTCAATGTATCCTTTAGCCCTTTGGAATAGGCTTTTACCTGAAAATCGTATCCCGGCCGCATAAGCTTGTCCCCGGCTATCATTTTCATCGTTCCCGGAAAGGTGTTGACAGGAAAACTGTAATGTTGCCGGTAAGAGCCTTCCACCTTCTCCAGGCCGTGCTTTTGCAACTGCTCTTCCAGATAATCTGCCGCAATACGGTCTCCCCGATTAACATATCCCCGCCCATGCATGGCCTCCGAAGCTAGCGTGTCAATCTGCGCACGAGCATATTCCAGGTCTTGGGCATAGATAGATACGCAGAAAAAAAACCCAAACATTAAACAAACAAACTGTTTCATACTACATAAATTTTCGTTCCACAAAAGTCAACAATTGAAGGGCCGTATGCCCCTCAGCGTCCCATCCATACTTTTCTTTTAACTCTTCGAAAATTCCGGCGGCATCCTCCAGATTTTCCGCATTATTCAAGCGTTTTATGGCATCGTTATAATCATGCATGTTACCATTAAACAACTCGTTGATAAACAAAAATTTCTCGTTGATCCCTATGGCCGCTTTGATATCCTGTACAGGATTCTTTTTCAGGCGTTCTCCTAATGTGCCTCCCCCTCCGCTTCCAATACGATCGTATAATGAAGACTTCCCCCTGTCCTGAAGCTTCTCCGCCAGGGTAGATGATTTCTGGCTAAACAGATCTCTCTCCACTCCCTCCCCTTTTT
>JAWOBQ010000118.1:0-7323 GCA_046484255.1 Bacteroidales bacterium
ACTATCAGTTGGATTAATTGGGGCAAAGCAGATTAGCCCGGGCGCCCGCAGATCAGCGGGCCAGGGCAGGGGGCGGTTTTTCATTACAGAATAATAAGTTTGAGCGTGTTAACAGCATGGCTGCTTGTATGTTGGAGTTGAAGGAAGTAAAGGCCGGGCTTCAGCTGCCGTATCGATATCCGTTCTCCGGGGGCTGCATTTTTTTTCTGCAGCAGTAGGTTTCCGGAAGGGGAGAAGACACGGATATGGTGCGGCCCCGTTGTTTTAAGCATAAAAAAGTCGCTGGCCGGGTTCGGAAAGACCCCATGATGCTCCCGGGCGCTTTCCTTTTGTCCCACTGTCAGGGAGTCAAACTCAAAAGCACCGATATCAAATGCCGGGCCTTGCGGTCGGGCCGTGTAGTAGTAGTCGAACAGAATGCCGTGTGCCGACAGGTCGGTGCCCTGGTCGATCGCCGGGCTGCCCGGCCTAAGCGTATAATTATCGGCCAGGGTATCCAGAAACTGTGGAAAGGCCGGATCAAGGGTAAAGATATTATCAGAAACAGTGACATCCAGCCCGGTGTCTTTTTGAAAAACATAAGCGTCCTGCCCTGTGCGGAAGGTGTTTAGGTTTTCATAATAGTCAAACGCTCCCGGGCTGACGATAATGTTGTTTTGGACAAAGTTTTCGGCGCTCTGGTAGTCGCTGAGATTAAAACGAATGCCGTCGGACTTGGGTTTTATGATCGTATTGTTGAACACCCGGATGGAACTGTCGGGGCTGAGAAAGACCTGATGATTGAACACCATGCCATGCCTGGGATGCTTAGGATCTCCCGGCTTGTATTGTTGCCCGGCATGAATGATGAGATTGTTAAAGAACCGTTGGCCGCCGGTGCCATGAAATTCAATCCCGTTTCCTTTTCCGTACGCGATCAGGTTGTTATAGCAATCGCAATCCGATCCGCTGCCGGAAAGTATGCCGCTCATCTGAAAATTCTGTTCGGCCTGGCTGTCATATAAGATCCTGTTGTTATAGATCGCACAGTTGTCAATGGCAGAGCTTACCTGCAGCCCGTCCCAGCCCGTGTATTTGATAATGTTCCCGTGGATATGAACCCCCTCGATCAGGTGTGGCAATAGCAAAGTGTCTTTGCCCTCACATTTTAAAATATTGCCGAAGAAATTGCTGCTCCCTATATATAAGCCTTCTGTACCGGTATGATGAATGTAGTTATCGTGGATATGAATGTCCTTCATTAAAAAAGAATCACGTGTAGCTTTATAACTGCAATCGGGGTCTGTTTTGCACATAATGCCCGCATGAAGGGTGTTGGCGATCTCCACCCGGTCGATCTCAAAGTGACTGCTAAGGGCGGAAATGCCAATGCCACCGCCATTTTCTACCTTTGTAATGCGAATGCCATATTTTGTTTGCCCGCTAAGATGGATATGCCGGCAGTTCTGAAAGCTGATCCCAAAATAATGGTCGCTGTCAATGATCACCTCGCCCTTGTCGTTAGTGATGGTTACCGCTTGTTGAGAGTCACCCCGGATGCCCTTGAAAAGCAGAAACTCATATGTTCCGGACTGCAAAAAAATGGTATCCCCTCCGGAAACCGGGGCATTGGAAGAATTAACCACCGTGGTTGTGCTGTCCAGGTATACATTTTGTGCACTGATCCCATTCGGCAGCAAAAGAAATACAAAAACTACCGGAAGCAAACAAAAAGACCGCAGGCTATAAGCAGAAAGACGCATTATGTGATGGTTTGGTTTTGATTTTTTATGGCATACAAATTTAAGTTATCGATACGGGCTGTGTCAAAATTACCGGCCTCAGCCAGGGCCTTCACGACCGCTTGCCTTCCGGAATGCTTGTCTTCCACCACGATCATAATATTCCGGCATTTTCTTATGAATTCTTTCGCCCCTTTCAGCACGTCTGCTTCCATCCCTTCTACATCGATCTTCATCAGTACCGGCTTGCTGAAATCAAAGTCCCAATCGCCGGCGATGCTATCTAACGTCCTCACTTCCAGCTTGCGAACATCATAGCCTTGCGGGATTGGCCGGCCGGGCCGGATAAAATGTGAAGCACCGGTATTTACAGGGTGTAACAAAAAAGAGGTTTGTATGTTTTCCTTTCCCAGCCCGAAGTTAAAAGCTTCCATATTGACAGGCTTGTTGCTGTGAAGGTTCATGCTGATCAGCTTATAACTTCCCGGATGCGGCTCAAACAAATAGACCTTTTTGCCTTTCTGCCCCATCAGCATGCCATATTCCCCTATGCCCGCGCCGATATCGAAAAAGTAATGGTATGCCGGATGATGGTGTACGATAAACCTTTTTACATTCCATTCATAATAAAAATTGGCAAACTGGAAATCATTGGTATTTTTGCGGGCATGGATCTTTCCAAGCCGGCATCTCAGGATGCGGTTTTTTTTACTGCCTTTATGGAATAGGATATATCGAACAGCATCGCGGACACTCTGCAGGTCTCTGTATCGTAAATATTCTTTTAGGTAGCGGTAATATACCGGTATCTTTTTAATTTTCATCATGTTAAGGGTTTAGCCAATGAGACAGATCGCGTTGGATCAAATCCTGCAACTTTATGATATCCTTTTTATATATTTGCCCGATCATACGTTGTTTAAGCGCTTTATCCAGTTCGGGGCGCTCCAGGTTTTTGTTGCGCATGCTGTTGACGGTCTTTTGAAAAAAGGTACTGCGTCGCAGGGCATGCACGATAGAAGGAGTGACTTTTTCCAGCGAACGCCTTATGATAGAGTTATCTCCGATAAAAGCATCGACAAGCCGGTTTTTCACAAAGCCCGACCGGTTATACCGGATGCCGGTTTGCGGGCTAAAATCCGTACGCACTCCGATAAAACCATAGACCTGCTGTAACAGTTCCTCCCCGTTGGTATTCATGTCTTCATAAAGAAACACTTTAATCTGTTCCTTGTTGAACAGTTCATAGAATTGCTTCAGATGGGAATAATAAAAACCTTCAAACAGCAAGTCATGCCTTCGCCACCAGACAGAATTTTTATCGAACATATTCTCCAGGTTCTTATCGGGCAGTTTATTTACGCGTGCAAGGTGCAGATACCGGGAATATAATCTCTCTGCGGGATTTCGCAAGACAGCGATCATTTTCACGTCCGGTTTATACTTTTTAATCCTCTCGGCAGCTCCGGGTTTATATAAATACATGGTGGAGGCTTCGCCGGTTTTCATCCCGGCTTTGGCCTTACGGTATAATTGTTCGTAGGCTTCGGCATTGTAAACCGCCTGCGGATAATGATACAACAATTCCGGATCATCTTTGGGATCAACAGGAGTTTGCCCTTCCACAGCGAAAAAGTTTGGTTCTTTGACCGGCGACATAAAAATATCCGGGTGTTGATCCAGGTATTTTGCCAAAGCTGTGGTTGCCGACTTTCCGGCTCCGATGATCATGAAGTCGGGATGTTGCAAAGGTGTTGTTTTCATGATGGCAAATGTTTTTCTATGTATTCTGACATGATCGCTACCATGTTATCCCAGCTATGCCCCCGGGCATATAGGATCCTGCTTTTTGCTTTCTCTTCATTATCTTCTTTTAAAGCCCTTTCGGCCAACTCTACATACTCCTCTTTATTGTTCGCTAAGTAACTGTATTCTGCAAAATACTCCATGGCTTTTGTTGATGTCGCTAATACAGGTTTTCCCATGGCCAGGTATTCGTCAATTTTTAACGGATAGTTTCCGATCGTCATTTCGTTTACCAGCTGGGGATTTATGGCGAGATCAAATGCATTTATATAGGCCGCCAGGCCTTCCGGATCTTTTCTGCCAAAGAAATGAACATTCGGAATATTATGCAAATTGCTATTTTTGAAATCCTCATCTTCCGGGCCAACCAAAACAATATTCCAGTCAGGACGCGCTTTGGCCATATGTTCAATGATGGTTATATCAAGACGAATACTGGTCAATACTCCTGTATAGCCGATAATGGGCGAGTTGATGGACCGGATATCTGCCGGGATCTCATGGACATTGTCCCTGTTGTACATTTCCAGATCGCATCCCTGCCCTGCAAAATAACTATGTTTATTATGCTCTGATGCAATATCATTATGGTAATAGGAATTGGTGAAAATAATATCGGCTTTAGCCATATGTTGGGATTGAATACGTTTCCCCTGGGCCTTCCAGTAATCTACTGCTAAAATGTTATCCCGGAAAAGATAAACGTATAATAGGGGTTTTAGATATTCTTTCAGATAAAGGCTTTGATAGAGGTCCCCATCACAAAAATGGATGTAATTTTTAAAATTTAGCATTTCAATAGCCGATTTAATCTCATGGGCAAAAATTCTATTGTTTTTTTTGTTTAAGATATCAAAAAGCCAATTGATTGATAACCTTCCAATGGATTCCCGTACACAGTCCGGATAAAGTACATGGATATTTTCGGCTACCTTTATGAGCTTATCAGGATGGTGTTTGTAGGATTGGTTTTTCAGTCTGCTAAGGCGGGTATATGGTGGGCTGACGTATAAAACCCTGTTATTCTTTGCGAAAGACCGGGCGATATTTTTACAGGTGCTGCCAATTTCAATATCCCATGATTGCAAGCCGGTTATTATTATATCTCTGTTTTTCAGCATCAGGTTTGGTTATTTTTGAGTTGGTTATAAATTTCAAGTGTTTCTTTTGCGGTGTTGTTCCATGAAAATTCTTGCGCACGGCTAAACCCTTTACCGATATTTTCCTCTCTTAGGCTATGATCGTTCACTAAGCGGGATATGCCCAGGCTTATATCTTCGGGGTTTCGGGGGTCCACAATATAAGCTGCGCCAGCGGAAACTTCAGGCATGGAAGCAGTATTGGATGTTATCACGGGTGCCCCGCTGGCCATAGCCTCCAGGATAGGGATGCCAAAGCTTTCCCGCAGGGACGGATACAGGAAGACATCACACAGATTGTATATCGCCGGAAGATCCGAATTGACAATATATCCGGTTAACTGGATGTGCTTTCGGATCTCCGGTTTTCGTATGCTTTGAAGTATTGCTTTGAGATTTTCTTCCCCGAAATCCGGCATCACCAATGGAACAGGCTTGTTGTGGCTCAGATAATGGGCGTATGCACGCAATACATTGGTGGTGTTTTTCTTGGGATCCGTATTTCCCAGGAAAAACAGAAAATGTTCCGGCAGCTTATATTTCTGCCTGATCTCTTCCAGATCATGCTGGTCTTTGATCTTTTTGAAATGTTCGCCCACACCATTATACACAACAACTACCTTCTGGTCTGAGAAGCCAAAATGGCGATCTATCCTTTTCTTTTCATAATGGGAGACGGTGATGATCTTATGGGCCTTTTTGATAACCTTCGGAACATTCCACTTACGGTACAGGTTCCCCAGCCGCTGATAAAGGGTTCCCCCGCTTTTACGCATAGTGATGCTTTCCAGATAGATGATGTCGTGCAATGTTATTATCGTCGGCACAGAGGTATGAACAGGCGCTGTATTAGAAGTGCAATGCAGAATGTCGCAGCCCTCCGCTTTCGCAGCCCGGGGCAGAACGATCTGCTCCCAGAACGGATAAGGACCTCCGCTCAGCTCCCGGATCCTGACGTTCTCCGTCTCCTCCAGACAACGATTGTCCTCATCCGGTCTGATGAAAATAACGTATTCATTATCCGTATCCAGATGCTGTAGCTGACGGATCACCTCCAAAGCAACCAGGTCCATCCCGTGTTTCTTTTTCCTGAATAAGCGCTGTCCTTCAATGCCGATTTTCATAAGTGCCGGGGGTTTATATGGAATGCTGCGGACAATAGTATCCTATGTGTCACGTGCCTGAATATTGTCGCCGCCTTGCCGTCCCGCATGCTTTGAATGGGTGAGGGGCAGGGCGTTGACAAAATCCGGCAGGGAAGGGCAGGCATTCGATTATTTTTTTCCATGTTTGGTATGTATAAATGATTTATTGGAGCCTTTCAGGGTAAACAGAACTTTCAAATAACTCAGAAATCCGGCGGGGAGCTTTCCTAACGCGCGCAGTGTCTTTTTGTTATAAAAGCGGTGCGGCACGGCCAGCAGCAGGGCCAGCAGCACAAGCATAAAAACAGCAAGCCACAGGCTGAAGGGAAGGGCCGGGGCGGGCTCAACCATTTGGCCGGAAAGCGCAAGCCCCCCTTTGATCAGCGTGATGACAGCCGTTATCCCCAGCAGCAACACCCTGGGCGGTTGTATCATCTGATACCATTTACAGGCAAAGTCAATATTTCCTCTGATAAATAACTGGAACAGCCCTTCGCTGAAAAACCGGCCGAAATATACAAACTGCGAAGAAAGCCAGCGTTTTCTCTGGTTTTGAAAGACCGTTTTTTGCTGCACTTTTTCATCTTTAACATATGCATTATCCAGGTATTCGATCCTTATGTTATCTTTCAGCAGCCTTAGCTCCAGCTCTTTGTCAAATCCTCCCACCGCCCGGACCCTGCTCATAACCTGCTTAAAGAACCGGTAATCAAAAGCCATTCCCGAGCCGATCAGGGCTGATGACAAGCCCAAAGCCCGATGCCCTTTGCGAAAAATATGGTTGTTGATCTCTTCGGAAAGCGCATCCAGTACGGCAAAGGACGTATTGGTGTTCTTTGCAACCCGGTGTGCCTGAATGGCTTTATAGCCGCGGGCAAAAGCATTGTTAAACTTATCAATAACGTCAGGGTTCATCACATTGTCGGCATCCAGTATTAAAGCGATATCATACTCATCTCCAATACATTCCATGGCTCTGTTTAATGCTTTTGATTTGGTGCTGTTTTTAAAACATACCTCGACAACCCGTAAGGGAAGCTTTTGCAATTCTTCCAGTGTTTCTGGCTGAAAGGAGTCCGCAATAACGATGACGTCAAATTTGTCTTTTGGATAATCCTGCCTGAGTGCTTCGCGGGCAACATCAACAATGACGCTGTCTTCCTTATAGCCGGGAATAAGAACAGCAAATTTTCTCTTCTGCTCCGACTCAGGGAAACCTGCAGGAGTGGTGATCTTACCGGCCAAACTGAAAATAAAAATGTAAGCTCCGGCAAACCCCAGGTAAATAACAAAAAGTATTTCTAAAATGTTTACTATGTGTATTAGTACGCCCGTCATATTACCCTTGCTTTTTTATACGAAAATATACAATCTGGTTGTTATCATCTAAATAAGGGGTCTTCCGGATATGGAAATGGCTGAGATTCCAAAAATATGCTTTCCATAAGTTTTTGACAGATCGAACGTTCCTTGTTTTTACAAAATCAATCGTGTTTTTCGGTAAGGAGATAA
>JAWOBQ010000132.1:0-2510 GCA_046484255.1 Bacteroidales bacterium
AAAGTATTTTATTGATTTGGAGATTAGCTCAACGGCTTCTCGTAATTGTTGTTCATTAATAACCAGGGGAGGAGCAAACCGGATAATATGACCGTGGGTTGGTTTGGCCAGAACACCGTTTTCTTTCATTTTAAGGCAAACATCCTGTGCTGTTTTTCCATCCCTGGGCTTGATCACAACAGCGTTAAGCAATCCCTTTCCACGAACGGTTTCGATCATTCCAGAGTCAATTTTTTTAAGCTCATCCCTGAATATTTTCCCTAAATGCTCTGCATTTTCTGCAAGCTTTTCTTCTTTTACAACTTCAAGTGCAGCCATGGCAACTTTAGCAGCAACCGGATTGCCACCGAATGTGGAGCCGTGTTCTCCGGGTTTGATGGTGAGCATAATATCATCATCAGCCAGAACTGCCGATACCGGAAAAACTCCTCCGGAAAGTGCTTTGCCCAGGATGAGAATATCGGGTCTTACATTTTCATGATCACAGGCAAGAAGCTTACCGGTCCTTGCAATCCCGGTCTGCACTTCATCAGCAATAAAAAGGACATTGTTTTTTTTGCATAATTCATATGCATTTTTTAGATAACCTTCATCGGGAACGTATACACCGGCTTCTCCCTGGATTGGCTCGACCAGGAATCCTGCCACATTGGGATCCTGAAGCTCCTTTTCCAGTGCTTCAATATCATTGTAGGGAATGGTAATGAATCCGGGAGTGAAGGGCCCGTAATCCTTTTTTGCATCGGGATCGGTCGATATGGAAACAATGGTTATGGTACGCCCGTGAAAATTATTTTCACATACAATTATTTTAGCTTTTCCCTCGGGAACCCCTTTTTTAAGATATGCCCATTTACGGCACAGTTTCAATGCTGTCTCATCTCCTTCAACGCCAGTATTCATGGGGAGTACTTTGTCATAGCCAAAATACCGGGTTATAAATTCTTCATATTCACCCAGACACGAATTATGAAATGCTCTTGATGTAAGACATAATTTCTGTGCTTGCTGTGCCAGGGCATTAACTATTTTCGGGTGACAATGGCCTTGATTGACAGCGGAATAGGCCGAAAGAAAATCAAAATAACGTTTTCCTTCAACATCCCAGACAAATATTCCTTCGCCCCGGTCGAGAACCACCGGCAGGGGATGGTAATTATGTGCACCAAATTTTTCTTCTCTTTTAATGTAATCTTGTGTTGTCATCTTTTACGTATTTATGGTAAATTTGGAATTATCCGGTCATATTTCAATGCAATCTTAGCACAAGTTTTTCAAATAACAAAAGGGAGTATTTTATTTTTTGCCCTTTCCAGTGCTCAAACAATCCAGGATTTTGATTGTTCCATAGTAAATTCATATCTTGATAAATCGTTGTAGATTTTAATTTAAATTATAAATAATGAAGCAAAATACGGGAATTATCCATGAGTTACTTGAGAAAAGACGGAGTCCGGTAATATTTTCAAACAAGCCAGTTGAAGAAGTAAAGATAATGAGATTGTTCGAAGCTGCACGCTGGGCACCTTCAAGCCGGAATGAACAACCCTGGCGGTTTATATATGCGGCCAGTGATAATGAATCTTACTTTAAACCGATGTTTGACTGCCTTGCCGAAGGTAATAAAATATGGGCAAAAAATGTTCCTTTGTTGATACTCAGCCTGGCTAAAAGAAATTCTTCGTTTAACGGGAGGCCAAATTATTATGCCATGCATGATACCGGGATGGCCGTGGCCGGTCTATTGGTACAGGCTACTGATATGGGACTTTATGTTCATCAGATGGGTGGCTATGATAAGGAAAAGGCAAGAATAAATCTGAATATTCCCGATGAATATGATCCTGTTGCCATGATCGCCGTTGGCTACCTTGGTACCATAAGTGATTTTCCCGAAGAACTGCAAAAAAGAGAAAATGCTGAAAGAACTAGAATGCCGCTGGATAAAATTTTATTCAGGGGAAGATGGAAAGGGTAGAAGTAATTAAAATTTAGCTGTAAGCCTGATGTTTATGCGTCTTCCTGATAAATAGTTCGGGGTTGCAAATTCACCGGGCACGGCGGGATTATCTGATATCGTTTTTAACCAGAAATATGATCCTGTATTTCTGATATTAAGCAGATTAAAGATTTCCGCTCCTATCCAGAGACTCCTGGAATTTCCAGCTATGTAACCTTTTTGAGGCTCTTTGAGCCGGTTGATTATTTCTTTTGAAAAACCAAGATCGGTTCTTCTGTAGGAAGGCATTCTGAAAGTAATCTCATGTGCAGGTATACCGGGTGGCGAGAAAGGAAGACGACCTGAATACACCAGCTTCAAATGGATTTTATATGTTGGATTGTTTGGAAGGTAGTCCTGAAAAAAAAGTGAGAAATTAACCAGCTGATCAGTTGGCCTGGGATAATGACCAGTTATAGTGCTTTGTCCGCTCTTGGAGTCAAAATATTCAGCATATTCACGTGTTTGCATAAAGGAAAGGCTTATCCACGAATCAATACCCTTTACAAAG
>JAWOBQ010000281.1:0-7157 GCA_046484255.1 Bacteroidales bacterium
AAAATATTAAGGACGCCTTTGACAATCCTGACTTTCCTCAAGCTAGAGATGCTACATGGTATTCCTTTTTTTACGATAGGTGGTATCATTTAGGGACGGTGTTAAAACATAAACAACAGAAAATAAGCATTTTGTTAAAATTTAAACATATGAATTCCCCGACAGTAAAATTCCTGAATTTACAGGGATGAAAGGGCATAGTCAATCCTTTTCAGGCTCTCTTCTTTTCCAAGGATTTCCATGATCTCCATCAGGTCGGGGCCGGCGGCTTTGCCGACAAGGCATATGCGAAGCGGAACCATAACTTTACCAAAACCAAACCCTTGTTCTTCAATAAAATTGTGGATTTTGTCTTTTAAACCGGCTGCTGAAAAATCATCCAGGTTTTCAATTCGCTCTCTCAGAGTCTGGAGGATCTGTGGGCTGTCCGCTTTCCATTTTTTCTTGATGGTTTTGGGGTCAAATTCTTGTGGAGCTTCAAATAAAAACCAGGATTGTTCCCAAAGTTCTTCTGTGAAGCTAATACGTTCTTTTACCATGTTAACGATTCGCCGGGCCAGTTCCGGGGATGTTTTATGTCCGTGCTTTTCAAGGATCTTTTGGTAGGCAAGGGCGAGCTCGCCACTGTCTTTTTGTTGTATAAACTGATGGTTATACCAACGGGCTTTTTCCGGGTCAAAGCGAGCTCCTCCCTTTTGTACTTTTTCCAGTTGAAAATGTTGTATTAACTCTTCCATGGAAAAGATCTCCTGTTCTGTGCCGGGGTTCCATCCCAGCCTGGCCAGGATATTGATAAAGGCTTCCGGCAGGTATCCATCTTCACGGAACCCTTTGGAAATTTCCCCGCTCTCAGGGTCTTTCCATTGTGTTGGAAACACCGGAAAACCCATCCGTTCACCATCGCGCTTACTGAGTTTGCCTTTTCCTTCCGGTTTGAGCAATAAGGGTAAATGCGCAAATTCCGGGGCATCCCACCCAAAAGCCTTGTAAAGCAAGTAATGTAAAGGCAGGGAAGGTAACCATTCTTCCCCCCGGATAATATGGCTGATCTCCATGAAATGATCATCCACAATATTGGCCAGATGATAGGTGGGCATGCCGTCGGTCTTTATCAATACTTTGTCGTCTAATGAAGAAGTGTTTACTTTTATCGTTCCCCGTACAATATCATTAATGACCAACAGCGTGTCTTCAGGCATTTTAAAACGGATCACATAAGGGGTGCCTGAGGCTTTCAGGCGTTCGGTCTCAGCAGCAGACAAAGACAGAGAGTTTTTCATTGTCCCGCGAACATGGCTGTCATATTGCGGATTGCTTTCTCCCTTGGCTTTTAATGCATTTCGCATAGCTTCCAGCTCTTCAGGACTGTCAAAGGCATAATAGGCTCTGCCCGACGCAATTAAATGCTTTATGTGTTCCCGGTATATTTCCTCTCGCTCGGATTGACGATAAGGCCCGTAATTGCCTCCACAGTGAATGCCTTCGTCAAATTCAATGCCACTCCATTTAAGGGCATCAATAATATAGTCCTCTGCCCCTTTCACAAACCTTTTCCGGTCGGTGTCTTCGATGCGTAGAATTATTGAACCTCTGTTCTGGCGGGCAAACAAATAATTGTATAAGGCCGTGCGGACACCGCCGATATGTAAAGGACCGGTGGGACTTGGCGCAAAACGTACTCTTGGATGATCAGTTGACATAACCGTTGTTTTTTTGAAGGGCAAAGATAGGGTTTTCCTGAACAATTATCTGGCTTAGGTTAAGCGGACAACTCGTAGCGATAATATCCATCCCCGGAAAGCTTTGATCGAAATTTTGAAAATAATAACAGAGCGCAAATTACAATATACCGATCTACGACTATTAACATTTATGTAAGGGGTGTTTAACAGGTAGAGCAGAAGCTCTGAACCGGGCATGCTTTTACTAAACACAGAGAAAATGACAAAACGTATTGTATGTGAGTTTAGCCCGTAGAACGGGACCGATTTAATTCAATTTAAGTCATATAAAGATCAGCCACCATTTAGGGATGGGAAAAAGCTGATTTCCAGCAGGTGTAATAATATTTATGTTTTCAGTCCACGTTCATTATTGCGATAAAGATTGTATACATTTGCAAAAAATTAAAATATCAATACTATGCGGGCTTTCTCTTGTTTAATTGTGCTTGTGTGTTTTCTCTCTTCCTGCGTACACAATAATTCCCCGGAAGAGATCCGGGATGAGGTATCCATACTTCAGGATATGGTATTAAAGCGGGAGGCTATGCTGCAGAAACAGATAGCCACAGTGATGGAACTTCAGATGGGGGAATCCGACAGCTTTATCAATGATACTTCTGATGTTTTGGTACAGCAGCAGATCGATTCCACGCGCAAGGCACTTGATAACTTTCGAACAGGCATTGAACAAGCTGAAGATAGCTTGGATAATATTCCGGAACTGGCTGATGATAAAAGGTTAATGGAGGCTTCCCGGGAATTTCTTTCCACATATAAAAGTGTGGCAGATCGTGAATATGATCAGCTGATACAACTGATAGCCCTTCCGGATACGGCCTTTACTGCTGAAAAGAACAAGGCTTATTTGAAAACGACTCAGCAATTGAATGAACGTCTTGACCAGGCTATAAAAATGTATAACCAAAAGGTTGATAAATGGGCTGGTAAATAAAGACAAACAATCCACTCAATCCACTCCATTCACTGAAAGGCAGGACTTTACTCCAGGGATATTCAAATCAGATTTTTAGCGGGTGAGAAGGTTTTATTTTTTCATAGCGGAATCATCTATCGTCAATGAAAGTTCCTTTAATTGTTTATTACTGATACAAGCCGGAGCATCGATCATTATATCCCGTCCGGCATTATTTTTCGGAAAAGCAATATAATCGCGTATGGAGTCGGTTCCTCCGAGTAAAGCTACTATTCTGTCAAATCCGAAGGCAATTCCGCCATGTGGGGGGGCTCCATATTCAAAAGCATTGAGCAGGAATCCAAATTGTTCTTTGGCTTCTTGTTCGGAAAAGCCAAGGGCTTTAAACATTTTGCTTTGTGTTTTCCGGTCAAAAATCCGGATAGATCCGCCTCCAATTTCTACGCCATTGATCACAAGATCGTATGCATTCGCGCGGGCTTTTTCCGGGCTTTTTTCCAGGAATTGGTTATCGCTTTCCAGTGGGGCTGTAAATGGGTGGTGCATGGCATGATATCGTTTATGCTCTTCATCCCATTCCAGGAGGGGAAAATCCACAACCCAGAGGGGGGCAAAAGTGTCGCGTTTGGTTAATCCCAGTTGGTTTCCCATTTCCAGGCGCAACTCGCTTAGTTGTTTACGTACCTGCATGCTGTCGCCGGCAAGGATCAGCATCAGGTCTCCGGGCCGGGCATGGAATTTATCAGCCCAGGCTGCCAGTGCTTTCTGGTCGAAAAACTTATCTACTGATGATTTGAAGCTGCCATCGTCATTGTATTTTACATACACCAGCCCTTTCGCTCCTATTTGTGGCCGTTGTACAAATTTTGTCAGTTGGTCCAGTTGCTTCCGGCTGTATCCGGCGCATCCTTCAGCCTTGATACCCACGACCAGTTCAACGGAGTCGAATACTTTAAAACCTTGGTTTTTCGCTACATCGTTTAATTCCACAAAACGCATATCAAAACGTATGTCCGGTTTGTCAGTGCCATAGTTCTCTATAGCTTTATCCCAGCTCATGCGTGGGATTTCGCGTGGGAGTTCTATATTTTGGATTTTTTGAAAGAGATGCCGTGTCAGGCCCTCACATATCTCAAATATCTCTTCGCGGTCTGCGAAAGCCATTTCACAATCGATCTGGGTAAATTCCGGTTGCCGGTCTGCACGGAAATCTTCATCCCGGAAGCAGCGTACAACCTGAAAATACCGGTCATAACCGGAGATCATCAACAGCTGTTTGAATGTTTGTGGTGACTGCGGTAATGCATAAAATTGACCTTCATGCATACGTGATGGAACAACAAAATCACGGGCACCCTCAGGTGTGGATTTAATCAAATATGGGGTCTCAATTTCCATAAAATCGTGAGCGCTTAAATAATTTCGAACTTCCAGTGCCAGGCGGTGCCGTAATTTCAGGTTGCGTTGATTGATATTACGGCGCAGATCAAGATAGCGGTATTTCATCCGTAATTCTTCGCCCCCGTCTGTTTTATCTTCTATGGTAAACGGCGGTGTTTTTGACTCATTAAGGATGGTAAGCCTGCTTACTATAATTTCAATATCACCGGTAGGCAGATCAGGGTTTTTATTGGAACGTTCATGCACTTTACCTTCTGCTTTTATTACAAATTCCCGACCCAGCTTTCGTGCTTTTGAGCATAAGGCTTGATCTTTCTGTATATCAAAAACCAACTGTGTTATCCCATAGCGGTCGCATAAGTCGATAAACGTCATGCCGCCAAGATTGCGTGCTTTCCTTACCCAGCCTGATAAAATAACCTGTTTTCCAATATCTTTTATGCGTAAATCTCCGCATCGGTGTGTCCTGTAATTCATAAAATCGTTGTTTTTATAAGGGCGGTAAAATTACGAATTTGTTAGAGATGTCCGGCTATGACGCAGGTATAAATATTAATGTTTTTTAAACCGGGAATACATATTTTCAAAACAGGGCCAGGGATACTTGAAAAGGCGGGCATTATGAACAGGCACTGTTCAGGCAAGTTCTTGCCATGAAGGTTCTCATCTTTTCTTTTGGAAAAAGCGCTGCATCAACGCTTTACTTTCTTCTGCCATGATCCCTTCAGACAAGCGGGTGGAGGGATGCAGCAGATTTAGCCCAAGGCTTGCAAATCCACGTTTTTTATCTTTCGCTCCATATACGATCCGCCCGATGCGGGTCCAGTATGAAGCCCCGGCACACATAGGACAGGGCTCTATGCTTACATAAAGCGTGCAATCCTCCAGAAACTTGCTTCCCAGATAACCTGATGCAGCCGTAAATGCTTGCATTTCTGCGTGGGCCGTAACATCTTTTAATTGCTCGGTAAGATTATATGTTCGGGCGATCACACGGTCTCTACAAACAATCACCGCTCCTACAGGTATTTCATCCTGCTCAAAAGCTTTCTCCGCCTGACGCAACGCATCACGCATATAATCTTCATCATCCGGTTGTAGTAATCCCATAAAGGCATGATTTTATAATAACAGGATTGATCAAACCGGAAAAACCAAAATAAATCCCGGCTTCAAATAAATCCCAAAGTTAAAAGTTCAAAATTAGTTCCAAAGTTAAATGAATTTCAAAAGTTACCACCGGTTTTCTCGTAAAGATTTTTGAGTCCGCTCTAAAAAGGGCACATCTGATTTTCAGCGGCTGGGATACATTTAGTGTTTTTAGACCGGACTCTTTAGTTTTTAGACCAGACTCAGCCCTGTTTCGTATAGAGCTATTATTCTTTTTATGGTGTATTCTTATCTTTCTGGCGGATTCTCACTTTTAGTTTTTCTTTTTCGGAAGCGGCAATAATAGCAGCGCCGCTACTGTCGCTCCATACGTTGGTAGCAGTGCGGAACATATCCAATATCCGGTCTACGGCGAGGATCAGCCCTACGCCTTCCAGGGGGATACCGACAGCCGAAAGGATTACAGTGATCATGACCAGACCGGCCATTGGAATAGCCGCAGCACCGATCGAGGCCAAAAGCGCCGTGATCACCATAATTATCTGATTGGTAATTGTCATATCCATACCATACGCCTGAGCAATAAACATGGCCGCTACGCATTCATACAAAGCAGTGCCATCCATGTTTATAGTAGCACCTAAAGGAAGCGTAAAACTGCTTACATTATTACTAATTCCGGCATTTTCCTCCGCCGCGGTCATCGTTAAGGGTAAAGTTGCCCCGGAAGAAGAGGTGGAAAAGGCAGTTAACAGGGGAGTGCTCATTGCTGAAAAATGACGTATTGGGTTTACTTTTCCTATGATACGCAACAATAGGGGTAGGGTAATAAATGCATGGAATATCAATGCCCCGGTAACCGTTAGCATATAACTTCCCATACTGCTTACAAGGCTTCCAAGATCATCCTGGTCTGCGATAACCTTAGCCACTATGCCGAAAATCCCCAGTGGGGTAAAGCGGATAATCCACATGGTGATCTTCATCATCACTTCAAAAATGGCGTTAAAAATATCGCCTAAGGTCTTTTGGGGTTTTGGCTTTATCCGGGTGATAAAAAAACCGAACAATATGGCAAAGAAGATAATACTAAGCATATCACTGTTGGTCAGAGCTTCAAATAAATTTTCCGGAACAATTTCCAATAGGGTGTTCCCCAAGCTCTTATATTCAGGAAGGTCTTCAATTTCCTGGACGAGATCCAGATTAGCCCCGATGCCCGGCTTTATCAGGTTAACCATAAACAAGCCGGTTATGATGGCTAAAGTGCTGCTGATCAAATAATAAAGAATGGTTTTTAAGCCTAATCTTCCCAGCCTTTCCCCGCTGCCAATATTGGCTACCCCCGAGATTATCGAACTTAAGATCAGCGGGATGATCAACATCTTTAATGCCCGAAGGAAAAGATCTCCCAGCCAACTGATGGCAAGCACAGCATCATTTTCATAAGCAGTATCAAGCAGCTTTTTCCGGTATTCTCCGTATAATTCAGAGCCTAATGCTTTCTGCATCTCCTCTTGAAAAGCCGTCTTTGTATCCCATTGTTCTCCTCTATACGAATCCAGTGCAGATATGAGCTTGCTATTCCCTGTCGCTTCATATAATTTGTCAAGTTTTTCAGCACTGATCGTATAGGTGGTGGAAAAATACAAGCCGTATAAAATGGCAATTATTAGGGCGATTAATATCTGCCAGTGCAAAGCCAAACGTTTCATATGTTTAAATTTGTTCCTTGTTCCTTGTTCCTTGCTTGCCCCCTGTAGAAATTTACTTCGTATTTCACAAGGCAGGCGTGAAATGCGACGGCAGGAGCTGTTTCCCCGGGGCAAAGTTTAAAATCTAAAATAAATCCCAGATCACAAAACTAAGCGAATTAACGCAAATGGGAACAAGCAAATTAGTATTTATCAACGCACCAACCTTAAATCGCTCTTCCCATTTAATCATCCTCCTGTGTGTCGAAAGCTTCGACATGGGTGGTTCATATG
>JAWOBQ010000035.1:0-7856 GCA_046484255.1 Bacteroidales bacterium
GGGGTTTTTACCTGATGAAAGAGATTACGGGATCGGAGCCCAAATATTGCGCGATCTGAATGTTACGAATATGAGGCTAATGACCAATAACCCCGAAAAAAGAGCCGGCCTGAATGGATTTGGTATTAAAGTTACCGAATCGGTGCCTCTTATTATTCAACCTTCCAAATATAATCAGTTTTACCTGAAAACCAAAGAACGAAAATTGGGTCATAATTTGCATATTAAGGATAAACAGAGCTGAAACCGGCATCCTTAGACATAATTTTTTTTGCCATAGGATCAGAATATCCGGAATTGTTCATAGCTGGACATATTAACTATAGCCTGTTTATAAGTTTTTTCTCCGAATACCTTATCTCCGTTTTTTTACTATATATTTAGAGATGAAAAATCAGCCTGTTTGATACTCAGGTTTTTTTTAAATGTATGAGCCCGGTCTAAAAAGGTCACATTTGATTTTCACCAGCTTTTTACCCCGAACCCTAAAGGGTGAAGCCGCTGAAAATCAGCCTCCCTTTAGGGATGGGGTAAAGCTGATTTTTCGCGGCTGTGATACATTTAGTGTTTTTAGACCGGACTCAATGTATGGCATATGATTTGAATCCCATTAACCCGGGTCAAATAATAATCAATAATTATGTTTAACAAAAAAACTTAATCGTATGAGAGCATTTTTATTATTCGCATTGGCAGGCATTCTTTCTTTTTGCCTCCATGCACAGGAGGACGATGTTTTAATGTCCAAAAAAGGCATACCCGTTTTGCCGCAGGCAGGTGATTACGCCTTAGGCGTAGATGCCTCGCCATTTTTCGATTTAGCGGGGAATTTGATCAAGATCAACAGTGGGAGTGTTTTTAATGATCCTTCTTCGTTTGACTTTGTCACTTCGGATAATACGGTTTTCGGTAAGTATTTTGTCTCTTCCGAGCTGGCTTATCGGGGAAAGATCCGGATCGGGTATCATACCCGCACAATGAAAAATATGGTGACGGATGATACTTATGATGGAGATCCCGGAGATTATGATCCGGCCGAAGATGATGTGATGGACAAGTACGTGGAATCTTTTTCAACGGTTACCTTAGGAGCAGGAATAGAAAAACGCAGGGGGTATGGTCGATTGCAAGGGTTTTACGGAGCAGAGGTTTTGCTGATGTATCGAAACGGGGGACCCTCTGACCCGAATGAGAATTATTCCTATGGTAATGAATTTGATGAAGATAATAATTCACCTACTACGACCACCGATTTTGTTAATGGGATAGCTTCTCCGGTTAGTTCAAGAACACTAAACGTTAAGCAGGGAGCTTCTTTTGGCCTTGGCGCCCGTGTTTTTGCCGGGGTAGAATATTTTTTCCTGCCGAAAATGTCCCTGGGCGGAGAATTTGGCTGGGGATTGCATTTTATGACCCGGGGAAAGAGTAAAACAACTACTGAAGCATGGGATGGTGCTGAAGATGAAGTGATTGAAGTTGAAAGCCACGAAGCAAATGGTGGAGAATTTCACCTGGATACCGATAATTTTGGCGGACAAATCTTTTTGATGTTCCATTTCTAAACACAATAGCAAGTCCGGTTTAAAATAATGTGTGGTTTCTAATAAAATAACCCATAAAATCACAAAGATGTTAAAGGGGTGTGCGGTGGCCAGGTCTGCGTTTACTATTCAAACGCTGCCAGGCCACACCCCTCCGGCTTTATGCAGGCCGTATATGTTATGCGGTGCCTATGGCTAATTGATTGATATAGAGTTAATTAAGAGTCAGTGCTAAATCTTCTATCCCCAACAAAAAACCCGGATAAATCTGGTGCTACACAAATAACGAATACCTCATTAGGTTAGCACCCTGCTTCAGCAGGGTGTATTAATGGGCTCACCACTTCTCTATAGCCCGCTTTAGCGGGCTTTTAATTTTAACACTTTTATCTAATTATCAAAAAGTCCGGTCTAAAAAGGTCACATTTGATTTTCACCGGCTTTTTACCCCGAACCCTAAATTGTGAAGCCGCTGAAAATCAGCCTCCCTTTAGGGATGGGGTAAAACTGATTTTTAGCGGCTGTGATAAATTTAGTGTTTTTAGACCAGATGCAAAAAAGGGTTTTATACAGGACGATATATAAGTGGTGTGAAATTGTATGTTTTTATATCGGATGCTTATTTTCATGCGAAAATACGGGAATATAATTGATCTTTGCTTTCTTGTTTACTTCTTCCAGTTTTTGAAAGTTATCGGTAAAGCCCAACAAGAATCCACCTCCACCTGATCCACAAAGTTTTAGAAAAAAGTCACCGGTTTCCAGCCCCTGCTTCCATAATCCTTTCCAGACCCGGGGGATCATGGCGGAAAAATAATGATATTGATAAGCGGACAGGATTTTAAGTTTTTGAAAGAACAGGGAGGTGTCTGTGGAAATCAAGCTGTTGATTGCTGCATTGACAATCCGGTTTAGTTCTGTTTTATCGATACTTCCTGCTGTGTTGCTGTTGATACTTTTCATAAAGGCGTTGACAAGAGGTTCTGTTTTTCCCGGATTGCCGGTATCTAATAAAAAAATGCCTCCTTTGGAAAAATGCTTGCTGCTGGGGATACGGACCGCCTGGATGGTTTGCATATTTTTTATTAGCAGGGGTACTTTAGCATAACTGTTAAGCGGATCGATCCCTGAACTTGTTCCGTGATAGAAAGACTCGATCTGTGCAAACTGACGCATGAGTGTATTTAGTGTTTCTTGTTCCATCCCGTGATGAAAGCGGATAGCCGGGTTGGCATAACGTTGATATACAGCTGCTACAAGCGCTCCCGAGCTGCCGATGCCATATCCCTGGGGAATCGTGGATTCAAAATACAGGCCTTTGCTGATATCTTCCGCTAAACGTTGAAGCTCCATATCGGCTTGCAGTTGATCCTGCCGGGAAAGTTTTTGTAAATACACCAACAATTGGTTTAGCTGCGCATTCGACCAGTATGCTTGCTCCAGATCAGTGTACTTATCTTCATGGAGAAAATTAAGCTCCCCGTGAAAATGACCATACGGAATAGTTATAGCCATGGATTTGGTGATCACACTGTATTCGCCAAACAGCAAAATTTTTGCATGATATATGGGCTTTTTATTTTCCATGTTTTAAAGCTTTATTTCCTTTCAATCCTTTATTCAACCCCCATAAGGACTTGCTTATTGTACTTCTATTATTTTATGGCTTTCATTTCTGAGTCCGGTCTAAAAAGGTCACATTTGATTTTCACCGGCTTTTTACCCCGAACCCTAAAGGGTGGCCGCTGAAAATCAGCCTCCCTTTAGGGATGGGGTAAAGCTTATTTTTAGCGGCTGGGATACATTTAGTGTTTTTAGACCGGACTCATTTCTTTCAAAACAGGCCCGTTTCCCATTCGGTCATAAATAATATGCCCGTTTTCTGTCAGTGGTTTGATTTGGTTATGAATAAATGCATGTATATTGTCTTTATATGTTTGCGGATACAGCAGATGCACATTAGGGCCGGCATCCAGTGTAAATGTCAGAGGGATATTTTCTGTTTCCCGGAATTTTTGAACAGCCTCAATAATATCGAGGGTTTCCTGCTGAAGCAGCGTAAAGCCCGGTATGGAGCTGAGCATCATAGCATGTAAGCTTAGGGCTTCATTTTCCACAATGCGTGAAAATTGTGGCCAGTCGTTGTTATTGATGGCATCTAAGAGTTTCGAAAAATTCGCTCCGGCTTGTTGTATACGGTTTTCTGCCAGGGGGTGGTTTTCCATCAGCGTATGTCCATGGCTGGAGCTTACAGGTTTGGGTTTGGAATTAACGATCACCACTGCATCACGGATATTCAGAAAATCAGAAGCAAGGGTATTGTTCAGGGGGATGGCATATAAATCTGAGCTATCGTTAAGCATTGGGTGTTGGCCCCAGGCGGCCATATTGCCATAAACAGAACGGGTAGCACTGCCTGAACCCAGGCGGGCCATATACGAGGCTTTTTGGAGAAAATCTCCGGAGACTACGGAAGGGGAAAAGGTTTCCAGGCTACCTATACATAGTGCAAAAGCACTCATAGATGATGCCGACGAGGCGATGCCTGCGGAATGCGGAAAGCTGTTGCGGCTGTTTACCGTTAAATGAAGTTGTTTTAGAAATGGAAAGTAGGGGATCAATTGCTTCAGATACTTGTTTGTGCGTTCCTGAAACGGCCGGTTTTCTTTCCCTTCAAAGAAAAAGTCGAGGCTCCCGCCGGCCTGCAGGCTCTTTTTAAAATCCATTTCAACCAAACTTACCGAATCTTTGAGGGTGATGCTAAGGGAAGCATTCCGGGGCAACTGCAGCCCTTTTTTGCCCCAGTATTTAATAAGGGCAATATTGGAAGGGCTTTCCCAGCTGATCTTGCCTTTTTCCGGCAAGTGGCTTACCGTGGTTTTGGGGGTATGCAGGTAGTGTTTGGTCATCGGTTATGAATTGATTTTTAGTTCATGAGCTGAAAAAACCATGTCGCAGCCTTTTTGTTTAAAATAGTGTTCTACTTCTGTTTTTCCCCGCGGATGAATAGCCATGATAAAATCACCTCCCCAGGCGCCCAGGGATTTCATGCCATAGGGATAATCGGCAAAACGTTTGACAGGGGAGGGCAACCCCAGGATATCCGATAAAAATGCTTCATGTTCGCCAATTATCCGGCTGAGCTCTGTTACGCTCTTTACTTCAGTTAATTGTGCGCTGATCTCATTAATATATTTTACCGGCATTTTCCAGTCTTGTTTGTTTTGATGAAATTCTTCTGCCGCCATATTTGAATCGGCTTTTTGGCCGGTATAAACGAAAAAAGCATGATCGTAAAACAATTGCGGAAGGGGTGTGGGCATAATTTCCCTTTTGTTTTTTTTCAGGCGGTATCGAAAAGGGAAATTCGACATCGCTGCGGCGATATCGAATCCGGAACCTTTTGATAGTTTGCTATGCATTTCAAAAGCCTGAATATCAAAAAATTGTGATAAATTGACCATGAGTGTGGAGCTGGAGCCCATTCCCCAATCGGGATGAAATTCCAGATCGGTGATGATCTTTTTGTTTTCCAGGGTTTTTACTTTTTTGCTGAGGGTAGCGGCTGTTCGCAATATTTCGGATATATATATGGCCCGTTCCATGTCGGAACTTTCAATTATCTTAAAAGAGGCGGGATCAAAGACAGCCCGGAACCAGATATCTTCTTGGTAGCGGGATATCCATAGTAAGTGCTTATCATTATGAGAGGTGCAGCTAAGGGATTGCCCTTTGTTCAGGGGTAAGACGATGGCATCGGCTCCGGCCATAACCAGGTATTCGGCTGTTAGCAGGAACTTTCCCCGGGAATAAAATGGGTTAGTTTCGCAGTTCATCCAGAAAGGTTTTTACGTTGGCATGTGTGATCGTTTTATTCCGGAACCAGGCTTTGGCTTTTTCACGCTCTTCCGCATTCGCCTGATATTGCAGTAATATGTTATCCAGATGCATTTTCATATGGCCTTGTTGTATTCCTTCGGTGATCAGCGCTCGCAGGGCACCGAAATTATTGGCCAGGCCGGCAGCGGCAATGACCTTCATCAGTTCCCGGGCTCCCGGATTGCCCAATAATTGCAGGGAAAGTTTTGCTAAAGGATGTAAGCCGGTTAGACCACCTACTGTACCTATGGATAGGGGAATTTCCAGTTCATAGCTAAAAATGTTATCGCTGACACTACAGTTTGATAATGAACTGTATTGCCCTTTTCGGGAAGCATATGCATGTGCTGCTGCTTCTACGGCCCGGAAGTCATTCGCTGTGGCAATGACGACTGCATCCACCCCGTTCATGATCCCCTTATTGTGGGTAGTAGCCCGGAAGATGTCGTGTTGAGCAATATATACTGCCTTTTGGAACTTCTCTGCAAAGGCTTTTCCGCTCATGCCTTCTGCGATCCCGTTCAATGTGTCTGTTGGGGCTTCCAGTTTCATTCGAATAATGCTCTGTGGAGTATAATTGGACAAGATGGCCATGATCAGTTCATGTTTGTAGGAATTTAGCTCATCATGCGTAGATATGAATTGCATTAAGGCTCTACCCATAGCCTCCAGGCATGAGTTTATCAGGTTGGCACCCATGGAATCCACTGTTTCAAAAGTTACCATTAGTTGATAGTCGTTTTGCATTTTATGGGGGCTATGATGAATATCCCGAAGCCTGAAAAGCTCTGTGGATTGTATGCCTCCGCCTCGTTGTTCCATGTTGCTGAGAAGGGGTTTTGCCGATGCATGCAAATGGTATTTTATGGCTTCAAGGTGTTTGTACAGCAATTGGGCATTTCCTGTAAAACTAAAATGGATCTGGCCGGTTTTCAGGGTTTTTATAAATTCTGTCTGAAAGCCACCTTTGTCATACCAAAACCTGGCACTCCTTGAAGCTGCAGCCACGACAGAGCTTTCTTCAATGGCCATGGGAATATGATACAGGGTTTGGTCGATGAGAAAATTCGGTGCAATGCCGAAGGGAAGGTGAAAGTTGGAAATGGTATTTTCAGAAAATGATTCAAACCGTTTCTGGATGCCGGGGTCATTGACTTCAAAGCGGCTTAGTAGTTCTTTGTTGTCCTTCAGCTCCTGTTCTTTCCAAATTGCCCGGAGTTGTTGGTGTTTGCTCATTTTCGAAAAACCATTGATAAATTTCGTGTTCTTCATAAGCCGGGGATTTACGTTCAGCGGTTGATTTTCAGATAAGTTTTTGCCATAAGGAATCCTTTTATCTGGCTTTGGGCAAAAGATTTAAGCCCTTTGTAGTCTTCTTTGGCATATTTAAGGAACTGCGAAGCCATTCCAAATACAGCAGGGATGTCACTAATGGCAGTGAGATAGTATCCATCAAGGAAGTTTTTGATTCCCCCTGAGATGATCAGCTTATTCGTTTTCAGGGCTTCAGGTTCATTTTTTCTGATCTGATTTGTCATCAGTGTCATTTCTTCGGCGGTTTGCCCTATATAGGCCAGGGGATCAAAGAGGGCATTATCGGCATTAGGGTCTCGTTGCATTTCCACTTTGGCAAAGTTGGTACCACCAAAGGCTCCAAATTCAATAGCTTCCAGGGGGAGTTTTAGCAAGGCGCGCAGGCTTTCATTTCCCATTCCCTGCCCTACTTCTTTTACCACTACAGGGTAATCGGCAGTGGTAAGGTAGGCCCGGATGGTTTCCAGCGGGGGGTGTTGTAAGTGGTCGCCATCGTGCTGGAAAAATTCGTGCATGGGGTTGACATGGATGATCATTCCGTCTGCTTTAAGCAAAGAAACCAGATCATGCAACTCCGGCAAGCGGTCTTGTTTTATCATTTCTTCCAGTTGTGCAATTCCCATATTAGCGAACAGGGGCTGCTCCTGTCCGATGATTTCCCGCATGTTAAAATCCGGAAGGTACTTTTCATTCTCTAATATGATCCGGCATGATGTGGAACTGGAGTTTGAGACTAAGCTTGCCTCTTTTCCATTATCACATCACGGATGCCTCTGGAAGCTTTGTCCATGATAATGCTTGGCGATCTAATTGCCGACCTCAGGGAAAGCGGTTCCAATATTGAAAAGCTGTCAACAGCCTGGCACGGTAAAATTGCCTATGCCTTTGCCCTGGTGGTTATGACCATACTGGGGCTGGCCCTGGTCACCCTGATTAAGAATATTTACGCCCTGGTCACCCTGAGCCTGGTCATTGTGTTTTTGTATTACACGGTTTATGTTTTTGGGGTCAGTTATGCCCAGGAAGGGCTTATCGCTCCATTCTGGGGGGCCTGGCTGGCTAATATTTTGTTCGGAATTCTGGGGATGGTGCAGATACTGTGGGCGGAGAAAAACTGACGCC
>JAWOBQ010000138.1:0-8167 GCA_046484255.1 Bacteroidales bacterium
GCACAAGATAAGTTGCTTCCGGTATCCGGTTCCCGTAGATCAGCAGCTCGGAGAAATTCACATGCAGGCGGGGGGCCATATGCATTTCAAGGCGGTGCGCGACAAGGTATTTGGGGACATACTCCCTCCCGTCATCCGTAAGCGTATAGCTGTCCGTCATCAGGGAACCGTGAAGGAAGGTGTATTTGAAATGTTTGAAACGTTTCGACCACTGCAGGGAACCGAAGGGGATTGCGTCCCCGGAGAGGATCACCGAATGCAGGGAGTTCCCCCACACCACGGGGTAATGCGCCAGCGTAAGCGTTCCGAAACCTCCGCTGATGTTGGCGTAGGCCTGAGAGCGGTCAAAGGTGGAAAAATGCTCGTATTCATGGTCGTTATACCAGTAGCCCTTGAATTCACGGGCCGGCTCCTCCCACCCTTCCGCCTTGTACTGATGAAAAAAGTAAGCGTCGGCATAAAAAGCCAGGTGTTCGCCCGCCTGAATGAACGCCTGCCCGCCCAGCTGATCCACTGAACGCAGGGTCCTGTTCCTGGCTTCTCCGCGCACGGTGAAATCCGATCCCACCCAGACGGTATGCTTTTCATCCTCGAACATGTAGATGCGGCGTTTTTCTTTCCGCGGATCGTCCCGGAAAACATGTCCGAGATCTTCCTTCATGTTCGCAAGTGAAGCAATGCCGAGCCGGTGATCAGCGTTCCCGGCGATTGCGGGATGTTTGCCCTTTTCCAGCTCGCGGCGGTATTCCGACAGAAAATCATCCAGAAGCTCACGGTCCACACGGGGAAGTTTCGACTGCTCTGCCCTGACGTCAAGAAGGTATGCAACGACGGCATCCCGCTGCAGGGGGCGCGTGTCGTTCATCATCTCCGGAACGATCCCCCGGGTCGCCATGCGTTCAAGGTAAGCGTACACGGGGTCATGCAGCGGGACGTACAGCTGCATACCGAAACAAAGGACACTCAGTGATACAAGTATGTAAAGCGCTTTTTTCATTTTTTTCCCACACCCAGGAGGATGCCCAGGCCGTACGCATAGTGAATGATGAAAAATATCAGGAACATCACCGGATACTCATTTAATTTTATCTTGTCGCCCGCGCATTCAACGACAAGCCCGAGGAGGTAAAGCGCAAGGACCGATCCGAAGATACAGGCGATCACAACGGAACAAAAAGATGTTAGCAATAATACCGTTAAAAATAAAGAAAAAACTCCCGGGATCAGATGCCGTAATAAAAAATGCCTCCGGGATTTCCGGTTGATATACGGTTTCCAGTACCCGGCGAGAAACTGCCGCTTCCAGAGGGCCGAGAGGGAGTCCCTGACAATGAAT
Organism: Bacteroidales bacterium; assembly: GCA_046484255.1. Classification (GTDB taxonomy): domain Bacteria; phylum Bacteroidota; class Bacteroidia; order Bacteroidales; family PWNQ01; genus PWNQ01. The sequence goes on from JAWOBQ010000138.1 coordinate 1,337, forward strand.
TTTATCTCCGCGTCATGAACGAAAAGCAGTTTGCGGCCGCTGCGCCGCAGGCGCATGTTCATATCCCAGTCCTGGCCCCGGACGATCCTTTCATCGAAACCCCGGATCTTTTCAAGGTCCTTTTTCCAGTAACATCCAAAGGAGATGGTTTCCGCATACCGGTTTGTACTGCCTCTGATATATGTGGCTCCCCCGCTGCCCAGCCGTGTCCGGAACGCCCTGCTGATCTGTTCGCTCCGCTTGTTGAAGCCGCAGGGAAGCGCCCGTCCTCCCGCACCGGCGACATCCGGCGTAAGGTGACGGATCAGCCGGGAAAGGTAATTTTTTGCCAGGATCACATGACCGCTCAGAATGGAAATGATCTCTCCTTCTGCGGATGCGATACCCAGGTTCCATCCTGAGGCGGAGAGCCCCTTGGGGTTGTTCAGAATTCTGAAATGTATAAATTTATCCTGATAGCTTCCTGCGATCTTTAACGTATTATCGTATGACTCACCGTCAATCAATAATATCTCTATTTTTTCTTTTGGATAATCTTGTTGTAGAAGTGTCTCCAGTGTCCGGGAAATGTGTTTCTCTTCGTTCTTTACAGCGATACAGATACTGATGAAGGGGTAAGTCTGTTCTTTCTGCATATGATCTTTCCTCATTTATATGACGCAGAGCTGTTTGTATTCAATTTACTCCTTTTCACAGTAGTTAAGGATATAATAGGAAAACAATCCAATATTTATAAAGCTGCTCACCCAGATCGATATAACGGTAGCCAGCGCTCCTCCGGATAAACCGTATCGGGGTATTAATAATAAATTCAGCCCAAAATTTATGAATACCAAAATAATATTGGATATCCCATTCCACTTGGATTTTCCGACGGCTCCCAGCATATTGCCAAGAGGTATTCGAAAGAGGAAGCTTCCGGCAACCATAAAAAGCAGAATAGTCACAAGGGGTTTTGCCATCATATAATTTGCCCCGAACACTCTCATAACAAGGCCCCCGAACAGGAACCACAATGCAAAAATCAAAACAAGGATTAATGCAAATATCACGAAATATTTTTTATAATAATTTGTTAAAAATGTTCTGTCCTTATATTTTTCTGCAATATATACATAGTCTGTTCTTAAAAGTACCATAGGAATGAATAAAAGATTTAAGGGAATTAAAGTTGCTACTTTATACATGGCGACCTGTGTGCTGTCGGCAATAATATTACCCACCATGATAGTATCAAGGAGAATGATTAAAAGGGAGGCTATATTTCCGGTTGCAACCCAAAAACCGTATTTGATGTGGGATATTATTTTAATACGGTTTTTTGAACGGCCGCTAATATGATATGATCTGTTGGCGCGGATGAACATGAGCACCGCAGTTATCAAAGGAACCAGCGTATAGGCAATAACATAGCCGCGTCCTCCGTACAGTAGCGTTGCAGTGTAACAGACTACAAGGAACAAAAGTGATTTTATGATCATTCCTGCGGAATATAAACGATTGTTCTTTTGTATCCTAAAATACGAAAATATTATTTCCGCTAAAAAGAACGTGAAGATCAGGGGAGAAAACATTTGCAGAAATATACCAGATCCGGGCATTTTTGCACTGATCAAACCCGAAGAAAAAAATATGATCACTCCAATAACCAGTGAAAAAACAGCACCATATTTTAGAAAAGTTCTGAACAGGTCATTTTTTCCTTCGAGAGTTTTTTCTACGGCCCCGAAACGCAACAACGCGTGATGAAGGCCCAATCCGGAAAGCGTGACAAGTATCTGCATAATGGAAAAAGCATAACTTATGTTACCATAAACACTTTCGGCTAATATACGGATAATGAGTATGCTTAAAATAAAATTAGATGCTTTTGAAATGATCATGGAAGAAAAGACAAAGTGACCTCCTCTGTCAGTAAACCCCCTGATCGTTTGTTTTATAATATTCATGTTCTGGACCCGGCCTCATGATATACAGAGAGAAGTTTTTGCTCTTCGCTTGACCAGTTATATTTTCTCATTACCGCCTTTCTGCCGTTTTCTCCCATTAATTTTGCTTCCTCGTTATTATGCAAAATATAGTTTATCGCATTTGTCAATTGCCCGGTGTTTTTTGGGTCAACACATATTCCACAATTATTTTCTTCAATAATTTTTTTCCAAAGGGGGAAATCTGATGCGATCACGGGAATACCCGAAGCCATATATTCAAATATTTTATTGGGTTGCGCATCTAAATGATTTGGATAAGGAAGATACAATACGATCCCGGCTTTTGCATTCCCTAGAATACTCAAGGTTTTTTTTCTATCCACAAACCCAAAATAATTAACCTTTGACCACGAAATATCCTTCATCGTATCATATTCTAATTTCTTATTATCAAAATTTCCGGCGAGATCCAATATTACATCGGATGTATAAAAGAGGGCTTTCATTATCTCACGAACACCTCTGATAAGAGTAATCCTGCCTATATAACATATACGGTTTTCTTTTTTTTCCCAGGCAACTTTTTTATTTACCGACATTTCTTCGAGCAATGGATAATTATTTATTGCAATACTGTGCTCGTTAATTTTTTTAAACTTTGTCCGGATAGATGGTGTAGCCGTGATGATGTAGTCCAATTGGGCGCAAACCCTTTTTTCATAATAAGCAAAAACCCGGGAGATCCATTTCAGTAAATATCTATTTAAGTAAGGCTTGCTTATTAATTGTTTAGGGATATCCTCGTGAAAATCAAAAATTACGATCTTGTTATTTCTTTTTAGTTTTAATGCTATTGGAAGTAACTCAGGATCATGTAAGTGATACACATCTGCATTTTCGGCAATTGCTTTATTATATAATTTTTTGGATGTTCTAAGAATTCGCAAAATTCGGCTCTTCTCTTTACCAACGTCCAGAATAAAGTTTTTTTCGTCATCACCTTTACTGTCAGCGACAATAAGGATGACATGATGGTCTGCCTTCCTCAGTGACAGGATCTCTTTCCTGTAAATCCTGATATCATTTCTTGGATGAACCGATGTTAAATGGCATATTTTCATATTTGATTAATTGTTTTCCTGTAAACGGCAAGCAGTTCATTGCGAATGGTTCGATAATTGAATTTTCCTTTCACTTCACGGGAAATCATTTTAGGGTCGTAATCCTTATGATCTGTCATTCGGCGTATCGCTTTCGCCAGATCACCGATATTATTGGGCTCTACCAGAATACCGTTCCGTTCATTTACAATATCTTCGGGGCCACCCGAATATGTTGAGATAACAGGTTTCCCGAATGATAATGCCTCGATCAACACAATCCCAAAACCTTCACACAAAGAAGGTAAAACAAAAAAATCACATGACGAGTAAAAGTCGATCAGATCTTCTCGAGCAATTGCTTCAATAAATTCAACTTGTGATTCTAATCCAAGCTTTGATCGGAGTTTCACCAGTTCTGAATAATATACAGGATCGGGATTGTTACCGATGATCTGACATTTTAGATTATCATTTTTCACATCTTTTAATGCTTTCAACAGGATATGAAGTCCTTTACCGCGAACAAAATTTGCCACGGTCAGCAGCTTTACTTGCTCTTTATCTCCGGAACGCCGCCCTAAAGCCGCATCATGATCATTAAACACAGACAGATCGATACCATTATGAACAACATCGATCTTGTCTTTAAGCATTGGATAAGCGGATGTTATGTCGTTCTTAAGTTTGTTCCCAACAGTAATTATTCTGTCAGATAAAATCATTCCTTTATGTATGATCTTTTCAATTTTTCTATTCTGAATATTGATATACCAATCATTACCATGAACATGCAAGACCACCGGTATATCAGGGTAATTATTTTTTAAGCCGGATATGATACCAGCTCCCGGATAAGCAAAGTGAACATGAAAAAGGTCGGTATTTTGGCTTATATACTTCTGCGCTGCTCGTCCCATATTCCGGTAAAAAGAAACATAGAAAAGTTTACGGGGAAATTTCAAGTAACCGGGTCGATAGACACGGTAATTTGGGTGATCTTCAATTTCCTTGAGATCGTCAAATGCTTTCCATTTTTCATTCAATGTGTACAATGGCCAAATAACCCGGGGTTTGGGAGCAATCACATTAATGTTCGCACTTTCACTCAAGCAATCGGCCTGATCTTTAACGAAAATGCCGGTGGCTCCCATATTTTTTACGGGAAAGGAATGTGAGATAATCGTAATATTATATCGCGACATTCCTTATAACCTTTTTTGAATGAAAGTATTTCTCTACCAAATACAATATAATCAACCAATACGCAAACATCGTGATACTTTGAAAAAAGAACTCGTAGAAGCTCATAAGGAAAGATAAGATCATTAAAGCGACCAGGAACAATCTCCAGATGCTGAATTGGCGTATGCATTTTTCCAGAATATATCTGGCCGCCATACCCCAAGATAAGCATATAACCGCTACACCGATCAAACCGAAATCTTCATAAGGGGATTTTACAAATGTATAGGTATTCAGGTTCATCGGCATGCCATGACTAATATTATAGAACTTATTATGGGCACCCATAACAAGGCCGGAATCCATTAAGCCCAGGCGGGCAAACCATTTGACCACGGAACGAAAACTCGATGCACCATACAATAAAGGATGGTGATCAAATGTGAATTTTTCAAAAGCCGCCCCAGATCCGGAAATATAGGAATAGACACTGCGTTTAGCATAATAAGCTAAGTTTACATCTGAAAAAGCTCTTAAACTGATGATCAGATAAAAGAAGGTAGAAATGAATAATATTCCCATCAGCAGATATACGCTTGTTTTGACTGATAGTGCTTTTCTTCTTTTTTTCCTGACGAACATGCCGTAATAAATCAGACTGAAGAACCACAATCCCATAGCCGCGATCAAACCAAAGCGATTCATATTCAAAACACTGTATGCCACCATGAGCAAAAGGGGTAATATACTTATATACTTCCATTTTGATCTCATTCCCGCCAGCATACCCCCAAGGGAAGACATTGGGTACATAAAAGAGCAGAGATATGCTCCAATTTTGTATCTGAATGAATCGATAACGGCAATCTCTCCCTGCTGCATTGAAACTATCCTTTCTCTGACAAAAAAGGGATTTTCAAAGTACATCGAAAAATTATTGGTAACCTTTGCAATTTCCAGTGCAACGAGAAGAAATCCCAAAAAGGACAGGAGTGTAAAGACTATAATGAATTTACCTAAAAAAGCTTCATCGATCGTGACCTCTTTTCGATCTCCCGGCAGTAAATTGTCTCTATACAGATAAAATGAATTTACCAGATAATAACCCAGTACAATGAACATCAATCCCAGAAAAACGATCATTAAGGTATCTGAAGACATCACAATAAAATGGTATGGGTTATTATAGTGCAAATATAATACGATTACCCATTCTGCCAACAAAATGAATATCGGAAAGTGTATATAGAATTTTTTATTGTTCATGACCCGTAGTCACTAAAAATACGTCTCTTTAATATTTGCTATCATCAAACTCAGAATTCCGCTGATCAATAATATAATAATCAAACTGCTTGCTCTTTCCGGCTTGAATTTCCTGTCGGCGGGAACGGCCTCATCGATCACATTGATTTTCACTTCTTCTTTTTCCCTGTCTAATTTGGCCTGTTCGTATTCCAGAGATAAAAATTGTATGATCTTTTCCTGAATGGTCAGTTCCCGGTACAGTCTCAGATATTCAATACCCTGTTCGGATAATTTATCCACAGGCACATTGGAATATTTATTTGTGCTCTTATAATCATCAACCTTTCCCTTATAGATCTCAACCTCTTCCCGTGCCTGCTGTAAGCGCGGGTGGGAGCTGTTCAGTTCCTTTTCCAGTATATCCTTCTTTATTTCCGCCTGTATCCGTTTTATCTCCAGTTCCGTTAAGGCCTGGAAGGAGAGTTCCGATTGTTTTTCCAGATCATAAATACCTGTTCTGCCCTGAAAATCCCCAAACTTTTCTTCCAGTAAATATAATCGTTTATACTGGTTGTTATAGGCTTCTTCAACATAATCACGGTACTGATTTTCAAAATCGTTGATCATGTTCAGCAGCTGCGTAACATAATAGTTGGCAATTTCCGCCGCAAGCCGGGGATCCTCCTTATATTGACAGGTGATGCTTATCGAACCGTCTTCATTATCCATGAATACTATGTCTTCACCCAGTTTTTCATATACTTCCGCCTTGTATTTCTTATCCCACCTTTTCATTAGGTCGAACTTATCAATTACTGCATCGGTAATTGTACGGCTTTCCAGGTATCTAATATACCGTAACACCTTCTCGTTTGTATTAAAGCCCAGCTGTCCGCCTAAAATCCCCATACTGCTCATGGCGGCAGAGCCGATATCCAGCTGGTCACCCGGCTCTTCAACCATGATAACTGCTGTACTTTTATACCATTCAGGTAGCAACAGAAGAACAATGACCGCTATAACGGCAACTGCGGCATTAACGATCACCAGTTTCCAGAAATATTTTTTAATAAGCCAAAACAGCCGGGGTAATTCTTTTTTCGTTTTCTCAGTCATTATGTATATCCTCTTAATTTATACTGCCATATGCCGCAATAAACGCTGTGGTTATCGATGCGATCATAGAGATGAATTGAAGCAGTGACATTTGTCCTATCATGAGATCCTCAACGGAGCGCCTCACTAAAATAATATCTCCGCGCTGGATCTCAGCTTTCCGGACATTTCTTATCTTTTCTTTGCCCCTGATGATCATAACCTTGTTCTCGCTTCCCTGACGGTTGGCACCGCCGGCCATCGCGATATAA
>JAWOBQ010000038.1:0-11862 GCA_046484255.1 Bacteroidales bacterium
CCCATCGCAACAAGCTCAAGCAGAATGTAAATTAAACTGCTTTCATACCATGCCCCTCGAACACCCCAACCACAAGAACAGCGACATGTCAAGCGACAGGCAAAAGGAATTACAAACATTAATCAACGCCTTCAAAAGCAATAGGAACATCACATTGCTTTCCATCAGAAGAATGGGCAAGACCGGTTTGATCAAACATCTTTTTTATCATTTCCGGTCAGAGAATAAGAAAAACATCAGATTGCTGTATATTGATTTATTAAAAACACAGAGCCTGTCTGAATTTGTGAAAGCAATTAGCAATAAAATCCTGCAGGATGAACAACAGAATGAGAATTGGTTTAAAAAGATGTCCGGGATGTTATCAGGGTTGCGAGCCAGTATCACGATTAATGATAAAGACGGTACTCCTGCTTTGGAGTTTGGCTATAAAACAGCTGAAGAAAATGAACGATCGCTGGAGAGTATATTTCAGTATCTGGCTGAGCAAAAGGAAAAATATCTCATTGCTTTTGATGAATTCCAACAAATAACAAACTATCCGGAAACAAATGTGGAAGCTGTTTTGCGCACCCACATTCAGCATCAACATAAAGACAGCTTTATTTTTTCGGGGAGTGGGAAACATGTACTGATTAGTATGTTTAACGATTATGGCCGGCCTTTTTATCAAAGTTCCGAAATGGTATATCTTGAAAGGCTGGATGTTGATGAATACGCTGAGTTTATTCAGGAAAAACTGAAGTTTGGAAATAGAAAAATGAGTTTATCTTTAATTAAAGAAACGATAAAGCAATTGGATGTGCACACGTTTTATGTGCAATATTTCTTTAATAAACTATACGAAATAAGGGGCACACACATAAAACGGGATGATGTTGAAGAATTAATGGATAATATCTTACAAGAAAAAGAGTATGTATTTTTTAATTATCGAAACATATTAACATCCATGCAATTTAATTTATTAAAAGCCATTGCTAAAGAGGGTGAAGTCTCCAGTCCCAATTCTTCGGATTTTATAAAGCAGTATAATTTCACACAGGCCAGTTCTGTCAACGCGGCTCTAAAATCATTATCAGATAAGGAAATGATATATAAAGAGTACGGAAACTATAAAGTTTATGATGTGTATTTATCAAAATGGCTGGAGCGGTATTAACAGTGGCCTGATTTAGCTATTCTAAAGCGCCTACATCTCGATGGAGCTTTTTCGAAGCGCAGCGGAGAAAAAACGTCCCGAAAGCTTTCGGGAGAGAAATCTCCCAGACTTATAAGGCACCGGGGCTTTTTGTTATTCCTTTCTCCTTCCTTTTTATTGTGGTCTAACATTGAGAAGGATTTTTTGGAGCATATCAGGAAAGAACCACCCCGCCAAAAAAGGTTTCGCCTAATATTGCCGCTAAACAAAAATATTATTAATTTTATCCTGATGTTCAGTTCCCCGGTCACATATAATCTCACTAAACTGCGCAGCAGCGTAATGTGCACCGCCGGCGAAAACTTCATCTTCCAACGTATCGATTGGCAAACCCGCTACACCTTCTCCGCCAAGGAACAGGACCAGGAGACGGGCTATCACTTCCCGATAACTATCGGGATCGGGGCGAGGTATTATGATGTATTGGCATTTTAAATATCCGGCCAAAAGCATAGAAAGAATCTGTGCTTTCATGGACATGAAAACTCCATGACAAAACTTTGACAAACAGGGGGATGATTAAATGCGAGGAGGTAAGAAGCGACTTATGAGAACGAAGAGACTAAGAGATGAAGAGAACGAAGCGACGAAGCGGATTTATGCAGATACCTATTTCACAAGTAAAGAGTTCTGAATTAATTTCGCCCTGGTGAAATTTGCTTCGCATTTCATCCCAGTTGATTGGAATATAAATCAACTGGGCAAGCGGGGTAAACTTTGAGCTTTGGATTTAAAGACATAAAAATGAGATATACAGAATAATTCGCAATAATTTTTGGGTGTCCGAACGCTGAAAGCAGTGGGGCGATCAAATCAGGGTTATATCAAAAACCTTTTCCAGATGTTTTTTGGTTTTTTCCTGGGCTTCCTCGAAATTCACAGGCTTTCCAAGTTCTTTCTCCAGTGAAGTCACCCCTTTGTCCACATATCCACAAGGGTTGATATGATTGAAATAATCCAAATTTGTATTTATGTTAAAGGCAAAACCATGCATGGACACAAAGCGACTTACTTTAACTCCTATAGCACATATTTTCCTGGTTTTTCCGGGGGTTTCCGTATCCAGCCATACCCCGGTGGCGCTTTTTATCCGTCCTGCCTGTATGTTGTATTCTTCGAGCACACCAATTATGGCTTCTTCCAGTTTTTCAATGTATTTTTTCAGGCCCAGTCCGAACCTTTCAAGGTCAAGAACAGGATAGCCTACGATCTGTCCGGGCCCATGATAGGTAATGTCACCGCCTCGATCGATCTTATAATAGGTGGCATTGATGCTTTTTAAAAAATCATCATTGATCAACAGGTTATTCCGGGCTCCGTTCTTTCCCAAAGTGTAAACATGCGGGTGCTCACAAAATAACAAATAGCCCTCTGCTGATTGCGGTAAAAGGTTCTCCCGGTTCTGTTTGTAACTGATCACTTCCTGAAGGCGCTTCTCCTGGTATTCCCAGGCCTTTTTGTAATCGATATTCTTCAGGTCTTCAAAAATAATCTTTTGTGCCATATATTTAGGATAAGTGTTTATGTGCATGATATGATGAGCGTACCAGCGGCGCACTTTCTACATGGCGGAATCCTTTTTCCAGTCCGGTGCGTTCATATTCCCGGAATTGCCCGGGGGTGACATACCGTTTTACCTCAAGGTGTTTTGGGGTAGGTTGAAGGTACTGCCCGATGGTCATTATTTTGCAACCTGCATTCAGTAAGTCGTCCATAGTTTCATAGACCTGAGCATCCGTTTCGCCAAGGCCGACCATAATTCCGGATTTGGCTTTTGCCTGAGAACCGGCTATTTGCTGGATTACCGCTAAGCTGCGTTTGTAGTTTGCTGCGCTTCTGACTTCAGGAGTCAGGCTTTGTACGGTTTCCAGATTGTGAGAAATAATCTCCGCTCCGCTGAGGGTAAGCTGCTCTATCAGTCCTGTATTTCCTTGAAAATCAGGGATCAGTGCTTCTATAGTAACTTCCGGAGTGGATGCTTTTACGGCCCGGATCACATTTATCCAATGTGCAGCTCCAAGATCAGCAAGATCATCACGATCCACCGAAGTCAATACAATATGTTTCATTCCCGATTCTTTTACAGCTTCAGCAATATTCCCCGGTTCTGCTTTATCAGGCGGGGCGCCGCGCCCGGTTTTTACATTACAAAAGTGGCAGGCTCTGCTGCATATATCCCCTAAGATCATATAGGTTGCTGTTTTCTTGCTCCAGCATTCCCCGATATTCGGACATTTCCCGCTTATGCAGATCGTGTTTACATGCTTTTCTTTAAGCATTTTATATACTGAACTATAACTGCTCCCAATAGGGGTTTTTACCTTTAGCCAATCGGGCTTGCGTCTCGAATGCTTTTGTTGTTGTCTTTTCATCAATCAAAGGTTATTGTACAAAAGTATAAATAATACCAGGGCGAAAAGCGTATTTAATCCTGATATAATCCCATTTCTTGAATATACCGGTATACTCCCGGGCTTATCAAATACCGCATATCTTTTCCCTTCTGTATACCTTCCCTGATCATGTTGGCCGATAGTTCCATCCGCGGGGCATCAACCAGGTGAACTGAAGGATGGTTGGCCAGCTCTCCCGGTTCATGATCAAACCTGGGATAAACATATATCTGATATTGTTCCAGGATCTCCCGGTAGTTCTTCCACTTATGAAAACTTGACAGGTTATCTGAACCTATGATCAAAGCAAAACGTTTGTCAGGATATTTTTCCGCTAAAACCGTAAGGGTGTGTATCGTATAGCTGGGCTGTGGAAGAGAGAATTCGATATCGTTGGCCTGGAACCGCCAGTCGTCCTTTATAGCTTCTTTTACAAGGTTTAACCGGTGATGGTTCTTTAGCAGGCTCTTCTTTTTTTTAAACGGATTTTGAGGAGAAACAATAAACCATACCTGATCCAGATCCGAGTTTTCCACCATCTGGCCGGCTATGATCAGATGGCCAATATGGATGGGATTAAAGGATCCAAAAAATAATGCTGTTTTTCTGTGAATTGGTTTTTTCATGTTCCCAGGAATTTTTTCATGACTCCCAGCGTTTCATTAATGGCTTGCTCCAGATTTTCATTAACAATCACGTTATCAAACTGATGCGCATATGTGATCTCATGTTTTGCCTTGCTAAGCCGTTGACGGATGCTGCGATCGTCATCTTTTGCACGGGCAAACAAACGCTTTTCCAACTCTTCTACAGAAGGGGGCATAATGAATAGAGCCAGGGAATTTTCAGGATATTGTTTCTTAATATTGAGCCCACCGATAACATCCACATCAAAGATTACATGATGCCCTTTGCTCCAAATGCGTGTCAGTTCACTTTTCAGGGTTCCGTAAAACTGATTGGTATAAACCTGTTCGTATTCTACAAATGCATCGTTTTCAATATAATACTTAAATTCGCCTAAACTTAAAAAATAATAATCTTTTCCGTTAACTTCTCCCTTCCGGGCTTTTCGTGTGGTGGCAGACACCGAGAATTCCAGCTCTCCGGATTGCTTAATAACTTCTCGTACAATGCTTGTCTTGCCTGCCCCGGAAGGCGCTGATATAATGATAAGTTTTCCCTTCATCGCTTTAAAGAATGTTTGAGAGTTGCTCTTTGATCTTTTCCAATTCGTCTTTCATGTCGACAACTATTTTTTGTATGCCGGAATGGTTTGCTTTTGAACCCATAGTGTTGATCTCCCGGCCGATCTCCTGTGCTATAAAGTTTAGCTTCTTTCCGTTAGCGGTACCTGCGGTCATGGTTTCCAAAAAATAATAACAGTGTTGCTTTAACCGCACTTTCTCTTCCGTAATGTCCAGCTTGTCTAAATAATAAACGATCTCCTGCTCATAGCGATTCTCATCCAGGGTTTTATCTTCCCGAAAATCGGCCAATGCTTTGTGGAATTTTTCTTTTACATGATCCAGGCGTTCCTCTTCACAGGATTCTATCTCTTTTAGAGCATCCAGAATCGTGTTGATACGGCGCTGAAAATCTTCCGATAATATTTTTCCCTCTGCTTTTCTGTAGCTGTCTACGTCTTCCAAAGCTTTACGCAGAGCCGACCGTAATTCATTATATTCGCGCTCTTCCAGCGTTTGTTCTGTGAGTTGCATTACTTCCGGAAGCCGCATAATGGTTTGCAGGTAGTCGGGTTCGGTATCCTGTCCTGTTTTCTCTTTCAACTCCCTGAGCTCCCGGAAATATTTCATGGCTACTGCTTTGTTTACAGTATGTTCGGAAGCTTCTCCACGAAGTTCTCTGCTGATGTTTAGCGTAGTCTTGCCACGCCGCAGAAACTGGCTCAACTCCGAACGGATATAAGGTTCCTTTTCATTATATGCCTGCGGCATCCGGCAGATCAGATCAAACTGTTTGCTGTTCAGGGTTTTGATTTCAATCGTAAGTGTCAGCTTATCCAATTCTGTAATTGCTTTCCCGTAACCGGTCATCGATCGTAACATACCTATCCCAAAATTTAGTAAATGACAAAGATACAAAAATCAAAATTAGTTCGTGTTTGCCCATAAAGTCGTGATTGAATTATGAGCCTGCTCTAAAAGCATAAGATTCAATGCTTGCCGGATTTTTCGCGGATCCGACCGGCATAAGCAAAGTGGGTTGCATAATACCTATTGGAAAGATGATTGATCACAACGCCCTGAGAAGTAGAGGCATGTACAAAATATCCTTTGGATATATGTAACCCCACATGAGAAATATGATTGCCTTTTATTTTGAAGAACAATAAATCCCCTTCCTGAATGTGTTTCGCCTTAATTTTTTTTGCTTTTGCGCTCATGTCTTGTGCCTTTCTTGGGAGGTCGAGCTGATATACTGTTTTGAAAACGTTGGTTATCAGACATGAACAGTCGGTACCTTCTTTTGTGCACCCTCCGTATTTATAGGGAGTTCCAAGCCATGCGTTTATAGTTTCAAGCAAAAGGAGATCCTCGTCTCCGTTAAGCGTATAGCCAAAGGCGTTGGAATAGGCTTCGTATTTGGCCCCGGAACGATCCGTTTTGCTCTTGGGGCGTTCGGGCTGTTGCCGGAATAAATTACAGCCTGAACCGAAGAGCATCAAGAAAAGCAAAATCCAAATGAAAAGGTGTCGCATTTCCATTGTTTTTGCAAAAATAAAGACTTTCTCTTAATAAACGGTAAATGCACGAATGTATACGCTGTTGCCGTAAAAACACTCGTGCATATCCGCAGGTTCGCTGCTGGCATTCGCGAATGTTTATGAAATGCTGATGTCTTTTTTCTTAGGCTTGCTTTCTTCTATAAAAGGAAGCATAATCTTAAGGATCCCATCTTCATAAGAGGCTTCAATTTTTTCCGGATTAATGACATCCGAAATTTGAAAGTTTCTGCTGAATTTATCCCTGTAAAATTCTTGTTGAATATATTCAGCATTTACAGGATCGACAGATTCAGCTTCTACGTTAAGCATGTCGTTTTCCAGGTTGATCGTAAAATGATCTTTTTTTCGACCGGGAGCAAACATGTGGATCTCAGCATGGTCGTTGAATTTTAAAATATTGGCTGCTGGCATGCATTGGCAGTTTTCCATGGGTTCCTCCTGTTGAAAATACGGATTTTTCCCGTGTCTGTGGGCAAATCCTGGCTGAAAATTTGAATGAATTAGTACCATAATTATATTATTTTTGTGATTTAGATTCACAAATAGGGGTCAATTTTTATGCCATAAATAATCCCGGCCTAAAGGCACAAAATTTCTTACATCCGCTGAAGATCAGCTTTGCCCCATCCTTAAAGGTGGCTGATTATCAACGGCTTCATCCTTTAGGCTTGGGGGCAAAAAGTCGTTGAAGATCTAATCTACCCTTATTATCCCGGATTTATAAATGATAAGCAGCGGGGCACCGGCCATAACGGCAGCATATTCCGGCATTTGTTTATGACAAAATGGCTTATTGGTTGTTATTTTGCATGGCGGCAATTCCCGGCAGTGTTTGCCCTTCGATATATTCCAGCAGGGCTCCTCCTCCTGTGGACACATAGCTGATCATGTCGTTGAGCTTATAGCTGTTGATCGCGGCAACGGAATCTCCGCCGCCGATCAGGGAAAAGGAACCGCTGATCGTTGCACTGGCCACGGCAATGGCGACAGATTTAGTCCCTTGCTTAAAATTTGACATTTCGAATACGCCCATAGGGCCATTCCAGAGTATGGTTGCCGATTTATTGATGATCTCCGCAAATCGCCGGCATGAACGTTGCCCAATGTCAAGCCCCATCCAGTCGGGCGGAATACTGTTCACATCCGAGGTGTCTATATTGGCTTCATTGCTGAATGAATCTGCAATAACAGTATCCACTGGTAAATACAGGTTTACCCCTTTTAACATCATCTCACGGATAATATTTTTGGCCAACTCAACTTTATCCTCTTCAATGATCGATCCCCCTACTTTGCCTCCCAGTGCTTTAACAAATGTAAAAGCCATGCCTCCTCCAATGATCATATTATCCACTTTATTTAACAGGTTTTTGATAATGTTAATCTTGGAAGTGACCTTAGCCCCGCCGACAATAGCGGTAAAAGGGGATTGCGGATATTTCAGAACCTTGTTGAGGCTTTTGAGCTCGTTGGTCATTAATAAGCCAAAAAACTTTTTCTCCGGAAAGAATTTGGCGATCTTTGCCGTGGAAGCATGATTACGATGCGCTGTCGCAAAAGCATCATTCACATATACATCGCCCAACTTGCTTAACTCCTTGGCAAACTCTTCATCCCCGGCCTCTTCTTCAGGATGAAACCTGAGGTTCTCAATCAACAGGATCTCCCCGGGTTTTAATGACTTGGCTGCCTGACGGGTATTTTCTCCGGTAGCACTGGCTGCAAATTTTACGTTGGTTTTTAATAATTTGGAAAGGTGTGGTAAAATGGGGCTTAGAGAGTAATCCTGCTCATATACCCCTTTGGGCCTGCCCAGATGAGACATCAATATGGCCGAACCCCCGCCCTCCAGTATCTTTTTGATCGTCGGAAGGGATTCCCGTATTCTGGTATCATCGGTGATCTGGCGATTATGATTTAACGGAACGTTGAAATCTACCCGGACTAATACCTTGTTCCCGGTAAATTCATGATTCTCTATTGTCTTCATCTATTTTTTGTTTTTTTTTGCGCCTTTATTTTGATTAACCGGACACTATATTAAATCGAAAAATGCCGTTGTAAAGATATAATAAAATCCTGAGTTATAAAACAAGACTGGTTGAAATCTGTAATGCCATATAGAATGATAATAATTGAACCCCCAATTAACGCGAATTCCGCCGCCCGGGTTGAATCATTTATTTATTCCCTTCCCCCCCCTGGCGGGAGGTGTATTATACATGAACGCACGGCATGTGAGTAGAGACGCACGGCATGTGAATAGAGACGCACGGCCGTGCGTCTCTACAACAAACACAATATACGTCTATACAAACATTTTATTATCTCTAAAAATACATTAATTTTGTTTGTTCCTATTTGCGTTAATTTGCTTGTAAAACCGATGGCAGGATTTTGCCACACAGAATAATGATTCGTAATTTGTAAATTCGCACGGATTCGTTATTTGCCACAAAAAAATTAAACAGATGAAAGACTTGTTGATCAGTTATATTCAAACAGAATTATTCTGGGAAGACCGTCAGGCCAACAGGGATATGTTGCAAAAAAAAATAGAGTCATTGGGCGGGAACAGTCATATCATTGTACTTCCGGAGATGTTTGATACAGGGTTTTCCATGAAACCGGCCGGGGTAAAAGAGCAGAAAGCCGGCCAAACGCTTCGCTGGATGCAGGAGCTGGCTTCCCGTTTAGAGGTAGTTATTTGCGGCAGCATTATGGTGGCAGAAGCGGGTAAATATTTTAATCGTTTTCACTGGACAGAGCCTGGTGGGCGTGTGCTTACTTACGATAAAAAGCATCTGTTTCGCATGGGCGAAGAACCCGTTCATTATACCGGGGGTACGGAAAGAACAATAATTCATTACAGGGGATGGAATATTTTACCCTTAATATGTTATGATCTGCGTTTTCCGGTTTGGTCTGGGAATTGCCGTACAGCGGAAGGCTTTTGTTATGACTTATTGATCTATGTGGCCAATTGGCCTGCGCCCCGGCGTGAAGTATGGAAGACTTTACTTGAAGCTCGTGCCCTGGAAAATCAGGCTTTTTGCATAGGTGTGAACAGGGTTGGAAAGGATAACAACGGGCTGGCGTACACCGGAGACTCCATGGTTTTGAATGCAAAAGCAGAGAAGCTGATGAGAAGTGCTCCGAATATTGAACATGAGGCCACAGTGGCGATTAATAAAGATGAGCTCAATTCTTTTCGGGAGAAGTTTCCGGTGAGTATGGACTGGGATGCATATAAATTAGAATAAAGCCGATGAATTTCTATAATGTTGATCCATATGATTTCCGGAGGATCATTACCCGGGAAGTAAACGTGGGGGATTTAGGGCTGGGCGGGTTAAATCCGATACGTTTGCAGTCGATGACCAATACCTCTACTTTGGATGTAAAAACCACAGTGGAGCAAGCCGAACGTATCATTAAGGCAGGAAGTGAAATGCTCAGGATCTCTACTGCCAGCATGCGTGAAGTAGAAGCTTTTGCTGAAATAAAGGCTGTACTCAGGCAAAAGGGATACAATACCCCTTTGATCGCCGATACACATTTTAATGCGGATATTGCGTTTAAAGCCGCTGAAGTTGCGGAAAAGGTGCGGATCAATCCGGGGAATTTTTTGGGCGATCGTAATGAGTGCAGGACAAGCTCTGCATATCAGGAAGCCCTTCGCAAGACGGAAAAAAAACTGGGATCCCTGATCCGGATCTGCAAAAAGCATAATACGGCTATACGTATCGGCAGTAACCACGGGAGCCTGTCCGCCCGTATATTATACCATTACGGAAATACGCCGCAGGGAATGGTATGTTCGGTTATGGAGTTTGTTAAAATGTGTATCAGCCATGATTTCTATGATATTATTTTATCCCTGAAGTCTTCAGATACCAAAATAATGCTGCATGCATACCGTCTGCTTATGCATGAAATGATCAAAGACGGCCGTATTTTTCCGCTTCATTTAGGGGTTACGGAAGCCGGTTCAGGACAGGAAGGGCGTATACGTTCTGCCGCCGGCTTAGGTGCTCTGCTGATGGATGGACTGGGGGATACGATCAGGGTTTCTCTTACGGAAAAACCCGAAAATGAGATCCCTGTAGCGGAATATTGTAGAAAACTGGCTCCGAAAACCTTTGGAAATAGTGATGCGCAACAGCACGCCCTGGCATATGAGCCTTTTTATTATCAAAGAAGAAAAACAATCACCAATAGGATCGCTGGATTTGAAAAGCCTGTGGAGATCTTTTCGGGCACGCCTGTTGACGGAAAATATATCACGGCAGATAAGGTTTATGAAGGCCAACAGCAAGCAGTGGGCACTGCTGTTTATATTACCGAACCGGAGGATATTCCGGAAATTGCCGGAATACAGCAAAGGAACCGCCTGATCGTGCTTTTGGCTAAAACTTTGCCTGCAGCCCGTACCATGCTCCTGCAGCTTGACAAAGCCGGAGTCTGTGACCCGGTTGTTTTGAAAATAGAATCTAATATCGCTGATAAAGAACACTTTATTACAGAATCCGCAGCCTTTGCCGGAGGATTAGTGATGGACGGACTGGCGGATGCTATATGGATAGAAGATCAAAATTTTAGCACTGAGTTTACTACAGAGCTTTCTCGTACTATTTTGCAGGCTTGTGGTGTGCGGGTTTATAAAGCTGAATTTATCTCTTGTCCCGGTTGTGGGAGAACACTTTTTGACCTGGAAGAAACCGCCGGGATGGTGAAAAAGCATTTGTCGCATTTGAAAGGCTTGAAAATTGCCGTTATGGGATGTATTGTGAATGGCCCCGGAGAAATGGCCGATGCGGATTATGGTTATGTAGGTGCCGGCAAGGGGAAGGTTACATTATACAGGAAATCCCGGGTGGTGAAAAAAAATATCCCGGTTAACAATGCCCTTGAAGAGCTGATAAATATTATCAAAGAAAATGACGATTGGGTGCCGGCAGATAGCGGGTAAGCCGGGTAAAGTAACTGCCTTATGTGCTTGCTTCCCAGGATTTCGTTTTAGGTGCTAAGTTCCCTGTAGTTAGTTCCCTGTAGTTAGGTCTCTGTAGTTAGTTCCCGGTGGTTGGCTTCCGGGGGTTCGTTCACTGTGTTTGGCTCTCTGTGATCGGTGGCTTACGCTCATTGATATGGATCCGGTAAAACACGTATAAGGTAAGGATTACAGACAATATCACCGGTAAGGCTTTTGTGGTTATGCCAAACTCATCGAAATTCTGCTGGATCAGGTCATTATAGTATAAATGAGCTATAACTACCGCAAAGGCATTGTTTACAAAGTGTATCACTACAGGCATCCAGATATTCCCGCTTAAATAAAAGGCATATCCTAATACCAGGCCTAATACAATTCTGGGCAGGAACCCAAAAAATTGCATATGAATGGCACTAAACAAGATAGCTGTTACCAGGATCCCCAGGTGTACATTGGCGAACAGCTTGCTCAACAGTTGTTGAAGTACTCCCCGGAAAAGCAGCTCCTCCCCGATAGCAGGTAAGAG
>JAWOBQ010000087.1:0-4990 GCA_046484255.1 Bacteroidales bacterium
CTTCATCGCATTAACGCATCATCACTTCATCGCATTAACGCATCATCTCCCTGCGCGCACCCCTAACCCCTAAAGAGGAATCCCACCGCACACTGTCTTACCCTTCCGGCAATTCGCCTCCTCGCATTTAATCATCTTCCTGTGTGTTAAACGCTTGCGCATGGAGGCTTCCTATATAAACCTCCCCCATCAAACTACTTTAGCCTCGCCTTCGTATATATCAAAATACAAAAATAAAGGAATTAATCATTCTCTAGTACTTCTACGGCCAGAAATTCAATAAATAGCACATCCTGCTTTATTTCATGCGATTCAAAAAACAATTATTTTTAAATATAACATCGTTTTGACAGTATATGTTTAACGTTTTCCTATTATCTTTGTTGCAGTAAAATACATTTTGCTGCAGTTGTTTTTCAGGGGAAATAGAAATATTCCCCTGCACTATAATATAAAAAACTCAACCGCATATGTCCGCAAAGGTAAAAATAGAAGCAAGCTGGAAGGCAATGCTTGCCGGTGAATTTGAAAAAGAATACTTTCAGCAGTTAAAAGCTTTTGTGATCCGTGAGCGTCAAAAGCACCGTGTTTATCCGCCTGGCGGGGAGATTTTCTCGGCATTTAACACAACGCCTTTCGATAAGGTAAAAGTGATCATTTTAGGTCAAGACCCTTATCATGGGCCCGGGCAGGCTCATGGCTTATGTTTTTCCGTTCCACAGGGCATTCCTTTTCCGCCATCGCTACGCAATATTTTCAAAGAGCTCCGGCTTGAATTCGGCACCGGGCTGCCTGCAAACGGGGACCTTAATTCCTGGGCCGAACAGGGCGTGTTTTTACTCAATGCAACCCTTACGGTCCGGGCCAGGCAAGCCGGATCTCACCAGGGTAAAGGATGGGAAACTTTTACAAATGCAGTGATCTCATGCCTCTCAACCTATCGTTCAAACCTTGTTTTCTTGCTTTGGGGCAGCTTTGCAAGAGCAAAAAAAAACCTGATTAATCCAACAAAACATCATATTCTTGAAGCACCTCATCCTTCCCCTTTATCAGCACACAAAGGCTTTTTCGGATGTAATCACTTTATTAAGACCAATGAAATACTTGAAAAACAAGGGCAAAAACCGATCAACTGGAGTACCGTTTAAATCCCTGGCAATTTTCTGTGTATTTTGCGTTATTTCACTGTCATCCCCGGGTCAGCACAAGTTAAGCATTATCAGAGCGGACAGTTCCTATGCTGAATTTAGCCTTCCCCAGGGCAATGCTGCCGTCTTTCAAAAACTGGAAACATTTTCCCTTCAATATAAAAAGCAAGGGTTTTTCCAGGCATCTTTCGACAGTATTCATATTACACCCGACAGCTCTATAGCAATTTTTAACAAAGGACCGCAATATGAGATCAATTCCAAAATCACGGGAAACATAATAAATAGCCAGGATACCCAAAAAATAACATTTAACAATTATGAAACCTTAAATGAACACATTAACAAATACCTAAATCAATACCGCAACAACGGATACCCTTTTGCATCGGCCCAATCCGGAGTCTCTCATATAGACTCGAACATCATCCATCTTACGATCAGCATTGATAAAGGAGATTATATCCGTATTGATACCGTTATTTGCGATCAACCTTCTCCTCCACTTTCCGTTTCTTTTTTAATGGCTTACCTGCAGATCAAAAAGGGAGATGCCTTTCGTCAAAAGAAGATCAAAAGCATAAAAGAAAAGATCGACCGGCTGGAGTTTGTTGAGTTGAAATATGGTCCTTCCCTTATTTTTAAGCAAAGATATGCCGGTATAAAGCTACAATTAAACAAAAAGCCGTCCAGTTCATTTGACGGGATAATAGGATTTACCACGGCAAGGGATAATAAGTTACGGATAAGCGGGAATGTTACGCTCGATCTTCTTAATGCTTTTAAAGAAGGGGAAGCACTTTTTATTGACTGGTCAGCACCCGGAAATGAAAGCCAATCCTTACACCTCAAAACCGGTATTCCTTATTTAGGCGGCACCCCTTTTGGAGCAAATGCACGTTTTGAAATGCACAAGCAGGACAGCAGCTTCCTCAACCTAAATTTCAGAGGCGGTTTGGAATACCGGTTTTCCTATAAGCAGGCGATAGAAGCCTTTTTCAAAGCAGAGACTTCCAATGTCACTTCTTCATTCGGCAGCCAACCCCAAAGCCAAAACCTCAATTATAATACCCATGGTTTTGGTATAGGCTATACATATAGCACGCTTGATTCACGGATATTTCCCCAAAAAGGATGGAATTTACTGACTGAATTCACCGGCTCTGCCAAAAATATCCGTCAGGATGCTTCCTGGCCGGAAGCATTTTATGATACCCTGACAATGAGTACCCGCCTGGCTGAAATCTATCTGCTGGCTGAAAAATACCTAAAACCCGGCCAAAGAACAGTTTTTCTCTTCAGAAATCAAACCAAAGCTTTGCAGGATAATACCATCACATATAATCAACTATACCGCCTTGGGGGATTTCATAATTTAAAGGGTTTTGACGAAAACCTCTTCAGGGTTTCGGCTTTTAGTATGTTATTACTGGAATACCGTTTACTGTTGGAAGAAAGATCATTCCTGGCCGCTTTCTGGAATGGAGCTGTCACTAAAGGCATAAATAAAGAGATCCATTACCCCATGGGCTTTGGCGCCGGCTTCTCATTCCACACTGGAACAGGGATTTTTACTCTGTATTATGCCCTGGGAAAACAACATGACAATCCTGTGGAATTCAGAAACTCCAAAATTCACTTCGGTTTCAAAAGCACTTTCTGATGCGGCAAAAAAAAAAGACCACTTTATGCGTGGCCTTTTCTGTAGAACTTTTTTTTACCGGGTATTAGAGTTCGGTGAAGCCACCGGAGCTCCGCCCTGCATTTCATAGACTACTGCTACAAACTTAAGATTATCCGCCACATGATCACTATCTGCAGAAAAACTAAAAGAATCCGTATAATCACCGGGGGAATCCCCGCTGAACATTTCGATTCCCCATGCTTCTCCGCTGGTGATTTCACCTCTCAATACTTCCTTATGGACATGATCCTGTGTTGATCCGCTTTGGTTCTCGACGATCCCATCTTCTGCAACATAAACGGCCAGGTTATACGTGCCTGAAACACTGTTAAAAAACTTAACACGAACATCAACGGTAAAATCATCTCCACTTTGGTCTACTTCTAATCCGACCCCGCAATCGGGGCTATTTTCACTTTGACGAGCTTTAACAGCACTAATCCAGCCTGAAGGATTCAGGTTAAAACTGTTATCAAACTCGATCCACAGATTTGGGGGGCCACCAATGCCCAATTCAGATTTCATGGTAGCCGCCATAGAGTGATACATGGGATCACTGTCAGAATAATGCAATGAGAGTCCATTGACCTTGCCCGGGTCTATTCCATCGTCCCCGGCAAAGGCTCCATCAAAAGTAGGAATGCCC
Organism: Bacteroidales bacterium; assembly: GCA_046484255.1. Taxonomy (GTDB): domain Bacteria; phylum Bacteroidota; class Bacteroidia; order Bacteroidales; family PWNQ01; genus PWNQ01. The sequence goes on from JAWOBQ010000087.1 coordinate 3,479, forward strand.
CAATCGCCACAATACCCACACCAGGTAGCTGTAGTGAGCAATACATAAGCTTCTTGCTGCTCCTTCACGGTAATATCGCTGGAGCCATTGTTGTTATCATCATCATCATCATCCTTGTCACAGGCGGAAAAGGCGACAACCAATCCTAACAATAAAAGTGTAATCCGTTTCATAATTTGTAATTTTGTTAATAATTTTGATTAACTATAATGCGTACAAAGATAAAAAAAAATCAAACATATGCATTTTTATATATGATCCGGACATTTTTTACAAAAAACCCCATAAACAAACCCAAAATGCAAAAAGTAAAGCTCAAAATAAATGCCCATATCAAAATTGAGTCCGGTCTAAAAACACTAAATGTATCCCAGCCACTAAAAATCAGCTTTACCCCATCCCTAAAGGGAAACTGATTTTCAGCGGCTTCACCCTTTAGGGTTCGGGGTAAAAAGCCGCTGAAAATCAATGTGACCTTTTTAGCCCGGACTCATAATTTTTTATTTTCTTTTTTCAGCAATCTCATTCAATAGCTCTTCCATATCAGTAACAAAACCGTAAAGGCCAAATTTCTTCACGTTTTCAGGAAGTCCGGTCATCCCCAGTTGAAATCTGTTCTCATAGGTCATTTCAACCTTCATTTTCTTGAATTTAAAGGAATCGCTTCCTCTAAACCTAATGCCACCGCTTAACATATCATGTTCCAGCATAAGATATTCAATACGCCTTAGATCATCACGGGTTAAAGGTATCCGGGCTTTATGAAATGTATAATCTCCTGCCAACCCTTCCTCTTTTTCCTTTTCAATCTTTAAGTATTTTCGCTCATTATCTATTTTATAACTACGTTCACCGGAGACAGAAGGATCCTCCACATATAAATATAGAAAATACTTATCCAGTTTCTTATTGGTTTCCCGCTGGATAGTCTTCATACTTGCACAGCCGGAAAAGATTACGATGACGACTAAAAATAAAAGCTTATTCATAGGTTTAAATTTTAATACAATGCTTATTTTTAAATCTTTATACTTTTTTCTTTTGATCTGTGAGTCCGGTCTAAAAACACTAAATTTATCACAGTTGCTAAAAATCAGCTTTACCCCTATCCCTAAAAGGTGGCTGATTTTCAGCGACTTCACCCCTTTGGGGTTTGGGGTAAACCGCTGAAAATCAAATGTGACCTTTTTAGACTGTACTCATCTGTGCAAAAGCTTTTTTTAGGCTTTATTTTATTATTGAATCGTTGATCCGTTGAATCGTTTACCCCTTATAGCTGAATTCGCTTTCTTCGCTTCGTCTCTTCGTCCCTTCGTCTCTTCGTCCCTTCGTCCCTTCGTCCCTTCGTCTCTTCGTCCTCTTAGTCTCTTCGTCCCTTCGTCCCTTCGTCTCTTCGTCCCTTCGTCCCTTCGTCCCTTCGTCTCTTCGTCCCTTCGTCTCTTCGTCCCTTCGTCCCTTCGTCTCTTCGTCCCTTCGTCCCTTCGTCTCTTCGTCCCTTCGTCCCTTCGTCCC
>JAWOBQ010000096.1:0-4166 GCA_046484255.1 Bacteroidales bacterium
GAACTAATCGCATTCCGGGGATCAGCCGGACAAGATCATAACCTGCTGCAATGGTCAACAGCTACGGAATCAAACAATGACTATTTTACGTTAGAGCGTTCTGAAAATGGAAAAGATTTCACCCCAATAAAAACCATTAAAGGAGCCGGAAATAGCAATGAAATAATTGATTATCAAACGAAAGATTATAATATAACCTCCGGGATATCCTACTACCGGCTTAAGCAAACCGATTATAACGGAATGTTTGATTACAGCGATATTATTGATATAAAGCGAGAGCACAACCTTCGCTGGTCGTTACAGTTATGCAATCATAATAACAATCTAAGTGTTAAGCTGATAAATCTTCAGGGCGGCCCTCTGCAATTGGAAATCTATAATATGCAGGGCAAAATCATACACGCAAAACGACTCCCAAACACGGAAAGTTTTTTAAATATCCCTCTGAACATCCATGCAGCTAATGGGATATACTTTTTACGTATTCTTCATGATAAACAATTTAAAGTCAAAAAAATTACACTCTGAGCTAAGGATCCTTCCATTATAAAAAATTAAAGATTGAGCCCGGTCTAAAAACACTAAATTTATCAAAGCCGCTGAAAATCAAATGTGCCCTTTTTAGACTGGACTCAAGATTCCTTTTCAGCATTTTTTATAGCGATTCCTTAAAGGCTATTGAGTAGATAATAAACATTTCTGCAAGAACCGCCAAAACTGGTTTTCAAGCCCTTTAGGGATGGGTAAAACTGATTTTCAGCGAGTGTAAAAAATATTGTGTGTTTAGAGCAGACTCATTTATGTTTTCAACCCATATTCAGTTAATGATAGGAATAGTGATAAAAGATAGTTTCTGTAACGGTTTCATCAGGTAATGCATAGGTAGTTTCCGTGATTATTTCATCCTTTTTATTGTATTCCCTTACTTTTTTACGGCTTCCGGCCGGTGTATAAATATCAGTAGATTTTAACGTGCCGTCCTTGAAATTATACGTATGCACACGGATAATCTCATCCTCTTCATCCTTTATCACTTTTTCCACTAACTGCCCCTGTGAGTTATATGAAAAAGTACGTATAAACTCCAAGGTATCATTATCCTTATACTGATATTCATATTCCCGGCTCACCATCCCTGAAGAATTGGTTTCAGCATTTATCTGCTTCAGAGTATCATCCCCGGCAAGCTGCACCCACTGTTGAAGGTGCCAACTATCATCATACCTATACACCTCTCTGTAATCACGACAATTCGCCGAAGCATCCTTACAATCATGAATAACCTCCATTAAATTGCCGTTTTCATCGGTTTTATACGTGCATTCTTTCACCATATTCCCATTACGGTATACTTGTTTCCGGGATGGATATCCGTGTTTATCCGAATCATAACTATACTTTTTCTTTACGTACTCATTTTTCTCAATATTCACTTGTTCTTTTAAGCGTCCCCGTTCATCATAAACCTTCTTAGCCAACAGGCTGTCTTTTTCAGCCTTACGATATTGCTCAATTGATTGTATATTCCGTTCTGCAATCTGTTTCTGCTCATTTTGCTTTTTCATTAAACGGGGGGCAATATTAAATTCTTCCAACTCCTTCCGCACCTGCTCTGCCTGAGAGGCATCCGGATATGATTGGAGAAATTGTTGCAAAGCCTCCGGAGTATTTTCTTCCATTGCCTTCTCAAAAGCCATCGTATTTCTTTTGTTTTTGGCCTGTTCTGCTTGCTCCGCATCAGGGTATTGTTCCAAAAAACGGCTATAGGATTCTATACTATTAAGGAATTCGGCCATTTCAAAAGCTTTTTTATCTCTGAGCGCCTTTATTTCAGAAGCCTTATCCGATTCGGGAAAATTCTCCAAAAAATCTTCATAATATTCAATACTGCTGTATTTTTTAGCCCGTTCATAGGATAATTTTTCAACTTCTGCTTGCGCTTTTTCGAAAAACTCCGATTCCGGATATTTCTCCATTAATTCCAGCAAGGCCTCACGATCCTGATCATCAATAGCTTCCTTATATTTAATCTTTGCTACTTCCTGTTTAGCATCTTCAATATATTCTGATTCCGGGTAATTTTCCATAAAACGGTTATACGCATGCAATGTATTAAATTTTTCAGCCTGCTCCCAGGCCATTTTGGTACGCAATGATATAACTTCCTCTATCCCGGGAGCATCAGGAAATTCCGCTATATACTTTTCCACTGCTTGCGGATCATTCTTTTGTCTTAAGATATCCACATAGGCATTATCCAATTTATTTACAACCTCCTTGATTTTTTTCCGGGGAACTATCTCTTCCGCATCTTCTTTCTGTTCTTTGTTAAGCTTTTTGAAAAATTCCATAGCCGATAAAGCATGCTTTAACGCTTTATAAGGATCATGCCCGCGATACTCCTCTGTATTATAAATCAAAGCCAGCCCGTAAGAAGCCGCCGGATACTCTTCCTTATCATTGGTCTCTAACACCTTGTCAAAAATAACTTTAGCGCGAACATAGTTCTCACGGTTTAACTGCCGGAACCCCCGATTAATATTCTGAGCTTCCGAAAGGGTAAAAACGGCCAAAGCCAAAAGAGTGAAAATTACACGTTTTGTCATAGCTATTAACAATTAATAATTTGCCAAAAATACAGAAAAAAAACTCCATGTAAAGCAAAAATCGTTGAAGCATGTGCAAGGGCAAAACTCCTGACCCGTGTCTTGGCCCCTAAATTGATTGACCCCCTAAATATCCGGACAAAAGTATAGAAAACTTTCTGTACTTTTATGGACATAAAAAAAAAGAAGTTTTACAAAAGCATGCCGCCTATGCCCGAAGGGATACAAAATAAAAGCCACGAATGCACGAATGAAAGACGAATGGTACTTGCATTCGTGGCAAAAAAGCGCATATCATTTTCGGTTTATCATTTTGTTTGGGATTGATCAAAAAACTGTGTCATTTTTTTAATGTACTATGAGCCCGGTCTATAAAGATCATATTTGATTTTTAGCGGCTTTTTGCCGGGCCTTAAAGAGTGAAGCCGCTGGAAATCAGCTGCCCTTTAGAAATGGGGTAACGCTGATTTTTAGCAGCTGTGATAAATTTTGTGTTTTCAGACCGGACTCTACCATCTTTTAAACAGGCTCAAAACCGGATAGGTGAACATTCTATTAGTACATTCGTTTAATTTATAAAAACTATGATCGTGCTACTTTCATGGTTAAGTCCGGTCCATAAAGGTCATATTTGATTTTTAGCGATTTACCCCGGCCCCTAAAGGGTGAAGCCGCTGGAAATCAGCCACCCTTTAGGGATGGGGTAACGCTGATTTTTAGCGGCTGTGATAAATAAAACATTCGTAGACAGGACTCAAAATAGGAGAACAAAAAAAAGTATTACGGATTATGTATCAACCCCATTCTACGTCAAAAAATAATGATGACGGTGGCGAAGCACAAGATTATCACTTATCAAAAACAGAAAAGCAAAAGCTTCTGGCCATAGCCAGGCATACATTAACAACCTATCTGAAAGAAGGTCGTTTCCCGGAAATTGATTACGCCAATTTACCGGAACGCCTGCACTTGAAAACCGGTTGTTTTGTTACGTTAACCAAAGGGCAACAGTTACGCGGATGCATTGGGGACATTGCCAGCGATACGCCACTAGCCAAAGAGGTCGGGCAAAAAGCTGTCAATGCGGCGCTGGAGGATCCGCGCTTCCCCGGTGTTACGGCTGAAGAGCTTCCGCAAATAACGATAGAACTTTCCATTCTGACTCCGCTGAAGCGTATTCATTCGCTGGATGAGTTCACGCTGGGCAAAGATGGGATTTTGATCAAAAAAGGTCTTCATACAGGAGTTTACTTACCCCAGGTAGCTGAAAAACAAGACTGGACAAAAGAAGGTTTTATTCGTCATTGTTCTCAGCATAAAGCCGGTCTAGGCAAAGATGGCTGGAAAGATGCTGAATTATACACTTTCCGCGCAATTGTTTTCTCGGAAGAACAAATGAACAAGAAATGAGCCCGAACTGCGGCCTGCAGCAGACCCACGAACGGCCCGGTCAGGAACGTCGTCTGCCCGTCGGGCGTCGGGCTCCCCATCTCCTCCTCCACCTCCTGCGCCATCGCCCCGATCAGGCTGTTCCCCCAGCGCAGGTGGTGATCCAGA
>JAWOBQ010000127.1:0-5854 GCA_046484255.1 Bacteroidales bacterium
TGAACTTTCTGCCTAACTTTTAAGCCATTAATATTCTGATTTGATGCTTTCGGATGTACGCGATTGGATAAAAACACAAATACGATCTGGTTTTCCGGGTCTGCCCAGGCGCATGTACCTGTAAAGCCCGTATGCCCGAAGGTATTTCGCGGGGCCGATGCTGCTGAGATATTTTTTCCGGCCACCCTGTCAAAGCCTAAACCCCGGTGCGATCGTTTTTGTTTGGCCACAAACCGGCGCACCAAATTAGGGGATAGAAAATTTCTCCGCCCGTAGGTTCCGTTTTGCAACAGCATTTGAAAAAGCAGCCCCAGGTCGCGTGCACTGGAGAACAAGCCCGCATTACCGGCTACTCCTCCCATTAAAGCAGCCGAGGGATCGTGCACATCTCCATGCAATAAACACCCCCGCCAGAAAATATCTTTCTCGGTAGGTACTATGCGCGCCTTATCAAGCCTGAGCAAGGGCTTAAAGCCCATGTCTTTCAGACCCAATGGCTTGTAAAAATGCCTGTACACATAATTATGGAGCGGCTGCTTATTGATACTGTCGATCGCTAATTGTATAAGCACGGGATTCAGGTCACTATACATGTATACATCCCTGGAGTAAACCCGTGTTTCTTTTATATACTTCCATAAAGTGTCACAATATGCATTTCGCAGATACATATCAGCTGCTATACGGCGATCACTGGTATCCTTGATATAATTACGGTTATAATATTTCAGATACTGGTAATTCAGGCTGTCTTTCCGGTTCTCCAAAGTATCGACTTTTAAAACGCTGTCAGGGGTGATGACAAACTCCATGGGAACAGGCAGTACGGTATCCTCACGATATAAAAGATATGGCAGGATGGGCAAACTTGGAGGGAGACCGGATTTATGGATCAACATATCACGGATCGTACATTTAAAAATATTCTTTTCCGGCGTATTTTTGTAGAATAACGTATCCGTGAGCACAAAAGTGGAATCATTAAGCATCACCGTATCCTGCGCCTTCAGTTCCCGTTGATCCTGCAAAAGATCTTTCAGTCTGAAGGTATCTATACGAATAATTGTATCCGGTTTAATTCTGGAATATTCAATGGAAGTATCTTTGAAGTAATCTCCCAGGGGGCTGTGAATATCTATCTTTCCCTTTTGAACCATATGCATTACGGCTAGGGTAGTAGCAGCCACTTTTGTTATAGAGGCCAGGTCATAGACATCGGTATGTTTGACCTTTGTTTTCCGCTGATACGTATGATGCCCATAGCATTTATTAAAAACCACATCGCCTTTCCATGCAAAAAACACCTGGCAGCCCGGGAAAGCATGTTTTTTTATGGCCTCATTTACAATACTGTCGATTTTGTTTAAAATACCGGTATCCAGGTTAACCACACACGGCTGGGCGTACCCCAACCGTGTTTTCGGGATATTTTTATAATGATAGCCTTTTATATCAATATATTCTGGGACTCTTCCTTGTATCCCCTGCCCGGCAAACAAGGCCTGGGCCGCATACCGCTGGTCATCCGGGCTTGTATCCATAACCTGCAACAAGGCGATGTTTTCAGGAACCTTAGACAAGCTGAAAAACCGGTCGAACAATACGGCCACTACAGGATTATTCATGGTCTGGGAGTCCAGATGCGAAATAAATGTCTGCAGCTCTTCCCTGCCAAAATCTTCCCCGTCGATAGTGATACATACCAACTTGCCTGTATTTTGCTTTTTTATCCTTTCCCCATTGAAAGGCTGGAATTTACAATCAGCGTAATCGCTGAATTGTAAATTAAATGCACTAAAGGCTCTTCCCTTATGAAATACATTTACGTTCAGCTCCGGATCATCCAGGGGCAGGATTTTCCCGGGATTGCTCAGCAACACCTGGCTTTCCCTTCTCACCTGGTCGAAGACATGCCGCTTACGGTAAATATCCTGCAAAGAATCCTGCTTTTTATCTTCGTTGGTATTTCGCTTCTCTTTCAGTTTCTCTTTTCGCTCTTTTATATGGAGCGTTAAGGCAAGAACTTTCCGGAGCCGGCGGTCCAGTTCATCCTCAGAGATCTTCTTTTGCTTAAGTAACTGCCGGATCTGTTGTTTTGCTTCAGCATAGTTTTTCCCCACATAAAATAAGTCAGCCTCTGCATTGCAGACAATTGCAGGCAAGTCTTCCCCGGGCATCGGAGCAACAATTATTCCGTAAAAGCCTGAATTTTCCCTCATGTAGGTGGATGTATACATCGTTTCTCCATTGTCATCCAATAAGGTATCCCGTTGCAGGAATAAAATATCCGGATGCATAGCCCGGGGGTTTTTCAAAGTCTCCGGGCCGGCGGGAGCAGCGATAAGAATGTTATGATCACTGAATAAGCTGTAAACAGCCTTCTCTTGCTGCAATACCTGCGCAGAAGGAACAATCCAAACATCTACACCGTATTCCTGAACACTGTTTGCCGCATACGCGATTGCCCGGCGCTGCAAACTGCTGTCACGGAGCGTCAGAAGCTGGCTTTTAACAGGAGATTCCCCTAAACGATCTTCTGAAACCGGATATATATAATCGTTTTCGCGAAAGAAAAACAAAGGCGGTAAGCCAATACCGGAGTTTTTCAACTCCTCCGGAAAAGAGAAGAATTCAGCATTACTGCTATTTATGCAAAAAGCTCCTGCGGGGGTTACATTCTTTTTCGCCAAAAAAGAAAAAGATGTAGCTGGCCGGGGAGGTTCTACTACTAAAATGCGGTTGATCTTTTCCTCCACCGTCATGGTTTTTATAATACTGTCCGCTTCCGAAAGCTTTTCCGAAATCGCATCCGGATAAGCCGGCTGCTCACGGAAAAGTAAAAAATAAACCAACAGCACGAAGCCTGCAACGGGAACAATGAATACCGGCGCAATATACTTTCGTTTTATGGCACACCCCCTGAACATCTTTTGATCATTTTCGGATTACCCAAACCCTACTACTGCCAACTTCTGCGGATAAATATACAAAAAATCCGTGAAAAAACATGATTTTGTAAAATATTTCAGATATACGATCCCGGGTCCCGTCTAAAAACTCAAAAATTATTTCACCAGCTGAAAATCAAATATGCCCTTTTTAGACCGACCTCAAATCTAATTCTGATCATTTTAAAAAAATATCTGATCTTTAACCGGGAAATTTGCGCATCTTTGTCCTCCACAAACCATATGGCTATAGCGGTAGCAACCACCTAAAACAAAGCAAGGTAATATGAGAATAGCGTTTTTAATAATCATTATTCTACACGGACTAATCCATGTTCTTGGATTTGTAAAAGGTTTTGGTTTAAAAGAAATTAAAGAGCTGACTCTTCCAATATCCAAACCAATGGGGCTATTGTGGTTAAGCGCAACAATCCTCTTTCTGACCTATGGTTTTTTATATTTTGCAAATAACAAATATGCCTGGCTCATTGGGCTTATAGCGGTGGCCATTTCACAGATCATAATTATTTTATTCTGGAAAGATGCCAAATTCGGAACATTACCAAATATTGCCATTTTACTTGTTTCAATTAGCGCTTACGGTCATTACCACTTTCAAAATCTCATTCAGTTTGAAACAACCCATCTATTAGGGCAAAATAAAATACAAAAAGGGAGAACTATTTCGGAAAACGATATCACTGAATTACCCCTCCCCGTAAAAAAATGGCTCCATCATTCGGGTGCAATTGGAAAACCGTACATAAGCATGGGTAAGGTTATCCAGCAAGCCCAAATGAAATTGAGACCGGAACAAGATAAATGGCATAATGCTAAGGCCGTTCAGTATACTACCATTAATGTGCCGGCTTTTATTTGGTCGGTGGATGTTAAAATGAATAGCCTGATCCATTTTCAGGGCAGGGATAAGTTTGTTAATGGCAAGGGAGCAATGATGATCAAATTAAACTCCCTGATCAATGTTGTTAATGAAAAAGGCGAAAAACTAAACGAAGGCACTGTCCAACGATACTTAGGCGAGATGGTTTGGTTTCCCTCTCTGGCTCTAAGTCCTTACATTACCTGGCAAGAGGTAAATGACACCACAGCAACTGCCACTATAAACTACAAAGGGAGCAGGGGCAGCGGAACTTTTTATTTTAATCCGGAGGGAAAGTTTATTAAGTTTTCCGCTTTGCGGTATAAAGATAACGAACCGGAAGCAAAAAGATACGAATGGGTGCTGTTGGTGGATGAACATAAAACCTTTGCAGGCATAAAAATACCGTCTAAAATGACGGCAACCTGGAAACTTGAAAAGGAAGACTGGACCTGGTTGAAATTAGAAATTATTGATATAAAGTACAATGAGAATGCCATCCGGTAAGCAAAGGCTTTGATGCATAACGAAAGGAATAAACCCAAATAACTACCATTAAGTAATATATAAAACTTCAACCATATAGAAACCTCAATGCCAAAGCTTTTAACACACAGGAGGATGATTAAATGCGAGGAGGCGAACTGCCGCAAAGGTATGTCAGTGTGCGGTGGGCTTCCCCTTTAGGGGTTAGGGGTGCGCGCAGGGAATGAGGCGATGATGCGTTAATGCGATGATGCGATGAAGCGAGAGAGTGAATTGAGCGAACGAAGCGTCCCGATAGCTATCGGGATTAGAGAACGAAGAGACTAAGTGAAAAAGCGAACCCCGGTGAAACAGCTCCTGCCGTCGCGTTTCACGCCTGCCCTGTTAAATTCATGAATGCCAATGAATGAATATTTAACAGGGGGGCAGGCAAGGAACCCCGTTAAATCTGCTCCTAACGTCGCATTTAACGGGGCAAGCAAAGAACAAGGAACAACGAACAAATTTAACCATATGAAAATGAAATTTACGGCCATTGCGCTTTACCTGTTTATAGCATCAGCCCAGGTAGGTCAGGCACAAAACTGGGGCTGGGCCCAATCGCTTTACGGCCCCAATAATGATGAAGTCATCTGTGTGGAAACCGATGGCCATGATAATATATACATAGGTGGCCGGTTTAAGGACACTTTGTTTTTTACCTCTAATGATTATTTGATTGCCCCAACGAATTATTACGATGGTTTTATAGCCAAATACGACAGCAGTGGCACCTATTTATGGGGCAGGAAATTTGGCGGAAATCACAATGATTATCCAGTGGACCTCAGTATTGATGATTCAGGATATGTTTCGGTGGCCTGTTATGCACGCAGCAGCAATACCGTAACCTATGATTCATTTTCGTATACCGGAACGGGAAACGATAAAACCTTCATCCTTAAGATTGATTCCCTGGGAAATTTACAATGGGGAAAACTGCTTACTAAAGGCACTTCCACTGCCTCCCCTGCTTCCATAAGTTCAAATGCAGGCATCGTTGCAGTAACCGGGTCTTATGCTTATCTGGACCTGGTTATCGAAACCGACACCTTGTTTCATGCCGGCGGCGAAGATATTTTTCTCGCTGTCTATGAAAACACTACAGGAAACCTGTTATGGACAAAAGCCATGAAATCCCAATTTCAGGATTATGGGAAACAGATAACTGTTGACGACAGCGCCAATATATATCAGGCCGGCATCTTTAATGCAACGCTCAGCATTGGCGGTGCCGATACCCTGTTTAACCCGCTGGGCTATGAGGTGTTTTTATCTAAGCATAGAGCTAACGGAGATTACGTGTGGTCCAAGAGATATAATGGCACAGGTGGCCATAAGGTGGATGGTATGACCATTAACACATTCGGGGATATTTATGTGGCTGGATACCATGGCTCAGGAAATCATCTGTTAAATGATACCGCTTTTTCATCTTATTCTTCTAACAATTTCTTTTTGCAGAAACTGGATTATAACGGCGACAGTTATTGGACAAGAT
>JAWOBQ010000149.1:0-15670 GCA_046484255.1 Bacteroidales bacterium
CGGTAAAATCGGCCGGATTGAGTTGTTTCAACACGCTTTTGTTTCGTATAAGCTGTTGGGGTTTTACCCCGGCTTTTTCTGCCATGTTCTTTACCAGGTAATAACTTTCAGGATGGACAGCAGACTGGTCCAGCGGCTGCGTTCCGTTTTTTATCTGCAAAAATCCAGCGGCCTGTTCAAACGCTTTATTCCCGAGTTTCGGCACTTTTAATAGTTCATCACGTTGCGAAAAGCTACCGTTTTTGCTGCGGTATTCTACAATATTTTTAGCCAGGACGGTTCCGATCCCGGAAACATAGGCCAGCAGTTCGCGGCTGGCCGTATTTACATCAACGCCCACAGCATTTACACACTGTCTCACCGTATCATCCAGGCTTTCCGAAAGCTTAGCCTCCTCCACATCATGTTGGTACTGCCCTACTCCTATAGCGGCCGGTTCGATCTTAACCAGCTCGGCCAATGGATCCATCAGGCGACGGCCAATTGATACTGCTCCACGCACAGTAACATCATATTCCGGAAACTCTTCACGTGCGATTTTTGATACAGAATATACAGACGCCCCGCTTTCATTAACCATGATAGATTGTACTGAAAAAGGGAAATTGATCTTTTGCAGAAACCGCTCTGTCTCGCGCCCGGCTGTTCCATTCCCTACAGCAATAGTTTTTGTCTTGTAGATCTCAGCCAACGAACGTACTTTTTTGGCAGCCCTTTTTGTATCTAGCTGCGGGGGATGCGGGTAAATTGTATCATTCTCCAGCAAATTTCCTTGCTCGTCAAGGCATACGACCTTGCACCCACTTCTGAAACCCGGATCTATGGCCATAACCCTTTTTTGCCCCAATGGCGGGGCCATCAGCAACTGATATAAATTTGTCTTAAATATCTCGATAGCTTTTTCATCACTACGCTTTTTTAATGTTGCCCGGATCTCAGTTTCCAAAGAAGGCAGCATTAAGCGTTTGAAAGCATCCGCAACCGCACTTTTTATAAAGGAAGCACACTGCCCGGATGATCGTACCCATATTGGATATAAAAACTGCAAGACTTCATCATTATTGAACTCCAAACCAAGTTTTAAAATGCCTTGCTTCTCTCCCCGTATAATAGCCAGGTATCTGTGAGAAGGCAGGCGTTGTAAAGGTTCTGTAAAATCAAAGTAATCCTTGTATTTCTGCGCTTCTTCTTCACGGTTTCCCTTAATAATCTTACTGCAAATATTCGCTTTCCGCCAAAGTAACTTTCGTACCCTGTTCCTTGCTGAAATATGCTCATTTACCCAGGCGGCAATAATATCCGCTGCTCCTTTCAATGCCTGTTCAACGGTATCCACTCCTTTAGAGGGGATTACAAACTGTTTTGCAAGCTTTTGAATATCATTCGTATTCTGACGCATAATACTTGTTGCCAAAGATTTTAGTCCTTTTTCAACAGCCAGAACAGCGCGGGTTTTTCTTTTACTCTTATAGGGCAGATAAATATCTTCCAGTTGATATAGCGCTTCAGCAGAATCCAGCTTTGCCCGGAGCAGTTCTGTTAATTTGCCCTGCTCCTCAATGCTTTTTGTAATAAACTGTTTTCGATGATCAAATTCCAAAAACCGTTTGTGCGCTTCTTTAATGCGCATGATCTGTTCTTCATCCAATTTCCCTGTTCGCTCTTTGCGATATCGGGCAATAAAAGGTATCGTCGCTCCCTGAGACAAAAGATCAAGAACCACCTGAACCCCCTTTTCAGCCAGGTCCGTTTCCCGGGCAATCCGTCTTATCATTATTTTCTCCATAGAATTGTAAAAATACAAAAAAATTCTCCAAAAAAAACCGCCTTGTATCTACACAAGACGGTTATAAGAACAAAATATATTGTCTCTGAATTAATTCACAATATCCATAAACTGATCTTCGCCGAAATAGTCTATAAATTCGCGATCAATTTTTGCTTGATCTTTATATTTCCCATCCATCTCAATGGCTTTTTTCAAATTGGTATAGATCATATTCGAATTATCCGTACGAGCCCCTATAACAGCAAGGAGATAATATTTCGCTGCAATTTCCTCAGCACAATCCAGCACCTGCGTTGCTTCACTGGCTTTATCAAGCATAAGAAGAGCCAGCGCTTTATTATAGTCACAATTTACATCCTGATAACTTGAAACCGCTTTTTGATAATTTCCATTGATAATATTTATAACACCTTCATTGTAATCGGTATCGACACCACCCTCTTTAGCGGTAGCATAATAATCGGCCGCAGATTCATAATCTTTTTTCCATGCTGCTAATACGCCGAGGTTATTAGCGATATGCTCATTATTCGGATTTAACGTATTGGCTTGTTCAAGATATTGGGCTGCTTCATCTTCTTCCTTCATTTCCAGCAAAATCGCGGCAGCATTATTATGAGCTTCCCAGCTTTCGGGATAGATTTTTGCGGCCGAGCGATAGATTTTCAACCTGGTTTGCGGATCTTCAGTTAATGTTGCGGCGTAAAGCAATTCTTGTTGTGAAAGGGAATCGGGATAGGTTGTAGAAAGTTCAGCGATCTGCTCGTCCGTACGTTTGGGTTCAAAGGCAGTCACTGTAATTTCAGCCCGGCGAAGCACTTCCAGCATTTCTTCAATTTCCTCATAAATAACCGTCATATCCTTTATGCGTTGCTCCCGCTCGCGCTTAGTTGCCTGGGATTTAATAACATTTGCAATCGTTTTTTTCTCTTCGATATCGGAAGCATTCAATGCTTTCATAAAGCCATCATAATCTTCCCCTTTAGCTTCCACATTAAATTTGATCTCATCCTCCACCTCCTCATAATTGATATTGTTATCATCTTTACGACTCCTTTTCTCATACCAGTCCACCACATATTTTTTAGCCACTTTTGCGCGCTCTTCAGAAAGTTCTTTATTGAGTGACAACTCACCTTCGGGTGAAGCCCAGGCATCAATAGCTATGTTTCGGATCTCCCATCCTCGTTTCATGAATTCCTCTAAATTTTCAATTTCGCTTTCGTTCTCCTTGTTAAGATCCAGGTTCCAATTCAGTCTGGAACGGTTATAGGCATAATAAATATTCCCTTTTTCTTTAACCAGCGTCTCTTTTTCATATCCGTGGGGAGCTATGCTAAGCTCTCCGGTTTTCGCTACACGCTTGGAAGTCATGATCACCCCGTCAGCCACTTTATACTCCGGGAGTGTTTCCTCCTTATCCCCCTTCTTTACCGTAGCCGTCACATATAACTTCGCTTCTTTCATATCGGGATTCCATTCAAAAGAATCAGTATATTCAATTTTGCCACCGTCGCTTGAACTGATCACTTTACCATCTCCTTCAACATCTTCGCCTTTAAGCGTCATCGGAGTTAAGTTGATCTCTTTATTATCATACCGCAAAACAGGAACAAAGTCAACTGTTGCCTTTTTATGGAAAGATTTTTCGGGTATGGTAGCAGATACTTTTACATCTACCGTATTCCCATGCACCTCAAGCGGGTCTGGCTCTACCGCATAATCTTCGGGGAGCTGTGTGTTAATACAACCTGCAAATAAAGCTGTTGTAAAAATAATCGTCAATAAAAATTTAGCGTTTCTCATAACTGATCCTATTTGATACATATCTGGTTTTCGAATTATCCGGCAAATATACAACACTATCTAAAAATATCCTAATTCTATTTTGGATTTTTATAGTTTTTATCAACAGTATTTTTTCGTGTCTGTCTATTAAGCCGGGTGTTTGATTCAGAATGTTCGGGAGCAAGGTTTACCCCGTTTTTATCGGGTGGTTACCCCGTATTTATCGGGGCATGCGAACCAAACGAAGTGAGCTCTTGAACACCTTATAAAAATAGTTAACGTTGTGTAAAAAATTTTAAACCGCAGTATACTCCTGTATATGAAAATTTAAAATTTAAGCAACAACGCAAATACTGAACATTATGAACTAAACACTCGATTTTATAGACAGCCACTATTTATACTATTCCAAAAGCGGTTATATCCGACCGTTTTACCATAGGAAACCCGATCTGTTTATTCTTAACCGTAGGTCAATAAGTAAGGTATACGAAATTAAAAATACTGAGTTACACCCCCCTCCTAATGAACCTGAATTTTAAGCCTGCGCTAAAATAAATAAAATCTTTATATTTGAAGATAATTGAGTCCGGTCTAAAAAGGTCACATTTGATTTTCAACGGCTTTTTGCCCCGAACCCTAAAAAGTGAAGCCACTGAAAAACAGCCACCTTTTTGGAATGGGGTAAAGCTGATTTTTAGCGGCAGTGATAAAATTTGTGTTTTTAGACCGGACTCATAATTAAAAAAAAAATAAATATATAAACTTTGTTGAAAATAAAATGTTATTTTTGCAATAATAATTTGCAAAGTTGATTGTAACACCTTATATTTGAAAATTATTTTATAATTATATTCATATAATAAGAAAACGATTTTTTTTTAATTGGCTAATAAAAGCAACTTTAGCAGGGTGATTTCGTAATACATAAATAAAAATTAATTGCAATGAAAAAGGTTTTAATATTGTTCACATTGATTTCCTTAGCATTATCGGTTCATGCCCAGGAAAATAATGATCAAGAGAGTACGAGTACCGACATTAAGCCCAATAACTGGGCTATATCTTTAAATGCCGGGATGGCACAATTTTATGGTGATATTGCCCAAAATACTTTCTATTATCCCGGTTTTTCTAGCGAAAGTGAGCCCAGTTACGCTGTATTTGCTACTGTGGAAAAGCATTTTACCCCCTGGTATGCGCTTCGATTACGAGGAGGATATACTTCCCTCCATTCAACACAAGACAACACAGATCCAATGTCGTTTGAATCAAACATAATCGACTTTTATCTAGAAAACAAGATTTCCCTGTCAACCATGCTATTTCCTGAGGCCTACCAAAAGAAATGGTCTTCTTATGCTTTACTGGGTTATGGGTTTCCTCTGTACCGCACAAAATTAACAGATCATAATGGTGATATCGTAGGCGTAGCCGGATATAGTGATAATGGAGAGACAAAGGAAGACAGAGAAACCGCAGGTTCTTATTCCGTGGGTATAGGTTTCCGCTTTAAACTTTCTCAACATTTAGCATTAAGTGCTGAAGCCACTATTAATAGTCTGAACAAAGATAATCTGGATGCCCTTCCCAAACCTCAAACTTCCCAGAGCCGGGATAAATACGGATATACCAGTATAGGGCTAGTATATACCTTTGGCAAGAATGACCGTCAGGTCCCCATGGAATACCACCCGATGCCTGCTGAAGACCTGGAAGTACAGGATAAGCTGGACTCGCTTACCAAAGCAATGGCAGAACTAACGGATAAAGTTGATGATGTGGAAGAAAAAGCCGACCGTGCCATTGCCCGGTTTGAAGGCCCTGATTCCGATGGCGACGGAATTGCCGATGCCTTTGATAAAGAACCGAATACCGAGTCAAACGCCCTCGTTAACTGGCAGGGAGAGACAATCCCAGACCACAGTGAAGAGTTAGAAGAATTAACAGACAGGAAAAAAGAAAGTATAGACGGGGCTTCTCCGGGTTCAGCTATTGCTTATGAATCCGTCTATTTCGGGATTAACAGCGCTTATATAACCCCGGAAAACATGAAGAAAATAGCTAAGGTTGCACAAATTATGCTTAAAAATAATGAAGTTAAATTTAAGATCGTAGGTTCAACCTGTAAGCTCGCCAGCAGTGAATATAATATGGACTTGAGTAAACGCCGCGCAGAAGCTGCGAAAAAAGTGCTGGTCGAGAATTATGGCATTGATGAAGACCGTCTTGAAACAAACAACGTTGGAGAAGAAAAACCGCTGGTTGAAGAACCGCTTTATATTAACCGGCGCGTGGACTTTTATATGAAATAATAACCGATCGATCGTAAATACAATATTATTACCTTTAAAACACCGGCGTTTCCAGAGCCGGTGTTTTTTATTTCCAGTGCTCCCACAAGGCTTTTTGTTTAGAGAAAATATCCCAGATAATAATGCCCGCACTAACCGATATATTTAATGAATGTTTTGTGCCAAACTGCGGTACTTCAATGCACCCATCACACACATCGATCACTTCCTGCTTCACCCCTTTGACCTCATTACCGAAAACTACAGCCAGTTTTGCCTCCGGTAAATAATCCTGCAGCATATTAGAGTGTTCACATTGTTCAATGGCATATACCGCATAGCCGGCCTCTTTAAGATTCGACACCACCTCCGGCGTATTATCCATATACTCCCATTCCACAGACTCAGTAGCCCCTAATGCCGTCTTCGTGATCTCCCGGCTCGGTGGTACAGCCGTTATCCCACATAAATAGATCTTCTCTAAACGAAAAGCATCTGCCGTCCTGAACAATGAACCTATGTTATATCTGCTCCTGATATCATCCAGGACCACCACCAGAGGGAATTTCTGAGACTTGCGAAACTCACTTATACTCAATCGATTCAATTGATCTATATGTAACTTCTTCATTGAAAAAAATGTTTAAAACTTCCGCAGCTAAGATAGTATGATTAAAAAACATACTATACCTTTGTGCTTTAAAAGCATAAACCGTGGGAACAAAAAGTAAAAATGCGGAAACGCCATTAATGAAACAATACAACAAGATTAAATCGAAATATCCCGATGCCTTGTTGTTGTTTCGTGTAGGCGATTTTTATGAAACTTTCGGGGAAGATGCCAAACGGACGGCCAATATATTAGGTATTGTATTAACCAAAAGAGCCAATGGTGCCGCTTCATATATTGATCTTGCCGGTTTTCCGTATCATGCACTGGAATCATATCTTCCCAAACTTGTACGTGCCGGGGAACGCGTGGCCATATGCGACCAACTGGAAGACCCGAAACTGGCCAAAACTATTGTAAAACGCGGTATCACCGAACTGGTTACCCCCGGCGTAGCTACCAACGATAACGTTCTGGAAAACAAGAGCAACAACTTTCTGGCTTCCATCCACATAGACAACAACACCTCCGGGGTATCCTTTCTGGATATTTCTACCGGGGAATTTTTTCTTGCCGAAGGCTCCAATGAATATATCGATAAACTGTTGCAAAGCTTTAAGCCCAGTGAAGTTATTCTACAGAAAAACAAACGCAGTAATTTCACTGAAGCATTTGGCACTCAATACTTCATATCCACTTTTGAGGACTGGGTTTTTACAGAAGACTTCACCCACGAGCTTCTTTTAAAACATTTTGGCACCAACTCGTTTAAAGGCTTTGGCGTTCAAGACTATAAAAAAGGCATTATTGCCTCAGGCGCAGCCCTTCACTACCTGCATGAGACTCATCACGAAAAAGTAAGCCACATAGCTAAGCTCAGTCGTATAGAAGAAGACCACTATATCTGGCTGGACCGCTTTACCATCCGGAATCTGGAACTGATCAGCAGCCCGAATGAAAACGCTACCACACTATTGGATGTCATTGACCAAACCATCTCCCCCATGGGCTCAAGAATGCTAAAGCGATGGATTGTGCTTCCCCTGAAAGACCCGGTTAAAATTTCTGAACGTCATGATGTAGTAAACTATCTGATGAAGGATGAAAACTTGCAAGATACTATCTCAACAAGTCTGAAAAATACGGGCGACCTGGAGCGCCTGATCTCAAAAGTGGCTATACGTAAAGTTAATCCCCGGGAATTAAAGCAGATCTGGCGCGCCATGACATTCACTGCCCCTGTGAAACAAGCCTGTGAAAACAGCAGCCAAAATTCTCTTACACGTATAGGCGAACAACTAAACCCCTGCAGCAGTATATCCGATGTTTTGGAAAAAACGCTGGTCAACGACCCCCCTGCCTTGCTTTCCAAAGGCAATGTGATCGCAGAAGGTGTTAGTGAAGAGCTTGATAAACTAAGGTCGCTGCTTAATTCCGATCAGGATTTTTTGACAGCGATGAAACAAAAAGAAATTGAACGTACGAATATCCCTTCATTAAAAGTAGGCTTTAATAATGTATTTGGCTACTACCTGGAAGTCACTAACCCGCATAAACATAAAGTACCTGCTGAATGGCAACGCAAACAAACCCTTGTAAACTCCGAACGCTATATTACTGACGAGCTGAAAGAATATGAGGAAAAAATCCTTGGAGCCCAGGACCATATAGCAGATATCGAAGCACGGCTATATTCGGAACTGGTAGAAAAAGTGAGCGAATATATTCAGCCTGTCCAGCTCAATGCCTCATTGCTGGCAGAACTGGATTGCCTGCTGTCGTTCAGCAAAACCAGCAAAGAAAATAACTATACGCGGCCCGAAATCAATGAATCGTTTGAGCTTACTATTAAAAACGGCCGGCATCCGGTGATTGAAAAAGAATTGCCCCTGGAAGAAGAATATGTTGCCAACGATGTTTTTCTGGATGATCAAAAACAACAGATCATTATCCTTACCGGGCCTAACATGTCAGGAAAGTCAGCCCTGTTAAGGCAAACCGCACTTATTGTATTAATGGCCCAGATGGGCAGCTTCGTTCCTGCTGAAAAAGCAAGCATCGGCATCATCGATAAGATCTTTACCCGCGTTGGGGCCTCGGATAATATTTCTTCAGGGGAATCCACGTTTATGGTAGAGATGAATGAAACGGCAAGTATCCTGAATAATCTCTCCAACCGCAGCCTGATCCTTCTGGATGAGATCGGCCGTGGTACAGCTACCTACGATGGCATCTCCATCGCCTGGGCCATCGCAGAATTCCTCCATGAACACCCGCTGTTTAAACCCAAAACCCTCTTTGCAACACACTATCACGAACTCAACGAAATGAAACAAAGGTTTAACCGCGTGCGTAATTTTCATATTTCGGTAAAAGAGATCAACAATGAAATTATCTTCCTGCGAAAACTAAAAGAAGGAGGATCAGCCCATAGCTTTGGAATACAGGTTGCACGTATGGCTGGGATGCCCAAAAAAGCACTGGACCGGGCCTCCCAAATTCTCAAAAAACTGGAACGCAGCCATAGTAACGAAGAACTCCATAATGAAATGGCTTCAGCAACCCAAAAAGAAGATAATATGCAACTCAGTTTTATTCAGTTGGATGACCCTCTTTTAGACCAAATTAAAGAAGATATCATGCATACGGATATCGACACGTTAACACCGGTTGAAGCGCTGATGAAGTTAAACGAAATCAAAAATCTACTTAAAAAGAAAAAATGATCTTTATTGTTTAGCTGTATTTTTATAAAAAAAATTTGCCTGGTAAATAAAAAAAATCGTATATTTGCAGCACTGAAAAAATGCGAAAATAGCTCAGTTGGTAGAGCACGACCTTGCCAAGGTCGGGGTCGCGGGTTCGAGTCCCGTTTTTCGCTCAAAAAAACCTCTTGCTTAAGAGGTTTTTTTCTATAGAATATGATGGTTAAGCTCCTCTATAAGGTTAACTAAACCAATGAATTAAAAAAACAAAAGATATAATTAACAGGCCCGGGTGGTGGAATTGGTAGACACGAGGGACTTAAAATCCCTTGGCCGTATAGGCCGTGCGGGTTCAAGTCCCGCTCCGGGTACATTCACTTGAAAGACAGGCTATTAAGTTTGTCTTTTTTTTATTCCTATATTTTCGATCAGAAGCCTTACGCATTGATCCCGTGCGGGTTCATGCCGATAGCTATCGGCACCCGCTCCGGGTACAAGCAGTAAGGAGCAAGAGTATTGAGCGAGAGCGAGGTGCTTTTGCTCCTTTTTTGTTCGAATTTGTTTGCCTGTCTCATGAAACTATTTTCCATTTCCATCAGCAGTAAAACCCCAGCTCAGTCTATTGTATTTTATCGGATTTGTGCGTTTTGGGAAGGATTTTTGTAAAGAGAAAACTTAGAACAAAATGGTTTCCTGCTATTTTACCAATTTTATGCCATATTTCAATCTTCTTTTGGCAAAATCATATAATCGAACTAGAATTTTTTTTATCTTTACAAAACGAACCAAATCAAGCCATAAAATGCAAAATGGGCAGTGGTTTTTAGATGGACTGCCGTTGGCAATAATATAAAATTGCACTAAAAATTACCAAGGCAGTATTATAAATTTTACCTTTGCGCTATGTTTTACAGAAGAAAAATAATATTATCGTTGTTACAATTATTAAATGGAGAAGTTGAAAAAACAAAACTTCAAAAGCTTCTTTTTTTATATAATCAAAGAAAGCAAAACCCTGAATATGAGTTTATTCCATACAAATATGGATGCTACTCTTATTCTGCAAATGCTGATTTGAACACAATGGTTAAGAAAGAGTATCTATCCGAAAGTGAAAAAGGTTATCATAAAAACACCCCCAAAGACTATTTAAAATTATTAAAAGTTTCGGATAAGCAGTTGTTAATTGATACTGTACAAACATATGGGAAAATGAATAATGAAGCCCTAATCAAGCATACTTATATAAATTTCCCTTATCACGCCATTAGAAGTACTATTGCAAAGCAAATTCTTAATGAAAATTTATACAAACGAATTGAAAAGGAGATACCAAAAGAAAATAGTAAAAAACTTTTCACGATAGGCTATGAAGGTATTTCACTTGAAAACTATTTAAACAAGTTAGTAAAAAACAATATAAAAGTTCTGGTTGACGTAAGAAGAAATCCTCTAAGTATGAAATTTGGGTTTAGTAAAAATTTATTAAAAAGATACTGCGAGAGTTTAGGAATTGAATACATTCATATTCCAGAAGTTGGAATAGAATCTAGCCAAAGACAGGAATTAGAAACACAAGAAGATTATGATGTGCTTTTTGAGAATTACAAACAAACAACATTAAAATCTACAGTTGAAAATCAAAAAAATATACTAGAACTTGTTAAGAAACATAACAGAATTGCCTTAACTTGCTTCGAATCAAATGTATGTCAATGTCACAGACTACATTTAGCTGAATCAATTTTGAAACTTGATGCTAAACTGAAGTTACAACATATTTAGTTATGGCAATCAAAAAAGTTTTATTAACGGTTAACACATATCCGCTTCCTTCAAGGAGTTATGATGAATTAGTATGTACAGCAGGTGTATTGGAAGATGGTAGTTGGATTAGAATTTATCCAGTTCCTTTAAGCTTTCTTCTTGGTCAGAGAGAGTCTGGTACAATGAAGTCATTTAAATACAATTGGATAGAAATTGACTTAATTCGTAGAACTGATGATTTTAGACCTGAGAGTTACTCACCAAAAAATTATAGCTTTAAAGACTTAAAAATAATAAATCGTGTTGACACAAAGTCAAATTGGTACTTAAGAAAACAATATTGTCTAAAAGAAGTATATCAAAATTTTGATGATTTGATTTCTGAGTCACGTGAACCAAAATATAAATCTTTAGCTACATTCAAACCGGCTAAAATTATTGGTATGGACATCGAACCCGATAATCCAGAATGGAAAGATGAATGGAAAGAATTAAGAAAGCAAGGAGATTTATTTAGTCAAGACAAGAAACCCGAAATTTTAATACCAAAATTACCATATAAATTTTACTATAAATTTTTAGATAGTACAGGTAAACAAAGACGCTTAATGATTGAGGATTGGGAAATTGGAGCTCTATATTGGAATTCATTAAAACATTCAGAAGGTAATGAAGCAAAAGCCCTTGAGCTAGTAAAAAAACGATATGAAAAAGAGTTCATGACAGAAAAGGAAATTTACTTTTTTGTTGGTACAACTAAACAATGGCATATGAGAAAAGCTTTGAATCCTTTTGTAATAATTGGTGTATTCTATCCAAAAAAAGAATCCCAACTAAACTTATTTTAAAAAACACTACCGCCAATAAATTGGAATATGAGCGGTGCGCAGACCCTGTCCCGATCATTCAGGAACCCAGCGAGTATTCACCCGTAAAACGGGTCAGGCCGGTTTACCCCGTGGGATTTTCTTTTATTCTATTGGGGTTGAACGAAATCCATACCCTGGCTATCTTTTACGAGTTTTTTTATGTTTTTGGGAAGGTGTTCTGAAGCGGGAGAAGCAGGAATACATGTTAAAATAGTTTATTAGTTTTCAGTATTTCTTTTCACTACAATCTTAAACACCTATATAGCAGCCCCAAACAGCTTCGAATGCCCAATAATTAACCTCATGTCTTGAGCAAAGAAGTTCGATAATTGTCCCGCTCCGGGTACTTTCACCATTTATGTGCAGGTTCATGCCGATAGCTATCGGCACCCGCTCCGGGTACTTGCAGTAATATCCTCTGAGATTAATAGGTTTTTACGGTATCCCGCAAAAAATGAATCTTCCTTTCATCACTGCTTATAAAGCTTCTATCGGTAACGTAGTCTTCAACCCTCGCTAAATCAGCAGCATCCGCTAAATGAACTTTGTTTTCTATACGATTTAAAGGAAGCTGTTCGAACAGATCAGGATAGATCATTCAATATCTAATCCACTTGATAATCAAATTGCAACACCCAATGCGTATCTTCACGAATTACTTCCTTGATGTTGAAGTTTTTCTCCTGCAGGTATCTGGAAATTTCCTCTTTGGTAAACATTGTAGAGATGGGTATTCTGAACCATCCGCTTATTTTTTTATTTTCGATCAGGAGGTCAACGCCCTCTGCTGTAATGATGGTATCATTGAATGGGATCTGAATATCAGCCTGCGGTGCGAAAATTCCGATGAATTCCTTATCCACATTCGCAAGCTTACGATAGGAGGTTTTTATATTTGGCCAATAATACGTGGCATAAAGGCTATTCGCTTGTGCAGACAAATCAGGATAGGATTTGTCAATCTGCATAAGAATACCGGTGTTAGAGACCTGAAAGGGAGTTATGCACGATTGTTTAATCTCTTTGAAATTCAATGAAATACCTTTATCAGTACTCCAGTGCATTTCATCACATTTGTATCCCACCCAGGGTGCTTCCGAATTAATAATCCCTGAGTCGAACTCAATGGTGAATCGTGTGACCGTTGCCGAAGCCTTGTAAAGCGGTGTTATCATCGCATCCATCCTTTCAATACTGATCTCTTCGGAACCATTGTACATTAGCGTAGAAAACATATTTTTGAATTCCCTGGTCACACCTCCAGAAGAGTCTTCCAGCGGCCTGAGATAAACTTCATAAATCTCCTCATTGATATCAATCTCCTTAGCTGAACTCTTTATTTGTTCAACATAACCTATATCATTATTTGAAGGATCAAATTCTATATCAAAATTCTTTTTCAGGTGATCTACAAAGGGCTCGAGTTTTGAGTAATTCCATTCATATTCACCATAAACCAGATTTTTAAGTATAGATTCACTATTGATAGAGAAAATTTTAAAGGCCAGTTCGTAATATTCCGTTCCCAGCTTTTTGAATTCATCCCTGTCAAAGGTTCGAACATGATCTCTGATATAGTGTCTGTAATAGAAGTGGAAGGGAATGAGATACATCCCTTCTTTCAGATCACAGGGATTAAGATTGATAATTACCTCATCCTTTGCAGGGCTGAATCGAACCAGATGGAATGCACGAACGATGAAATGATAATGACCTTCCCAGGCATGGGGTGAATAACTAGTTCGGAGATTAAAGCCAAAAGCCCCATTCAGAATATCGGAAGTATCTGCCCCTACAAATCCGGTAATTGCCCTAAAGGTTGAATCATCAGCAAACTCATTAAGCGGTATATAGTTCACCGACCTTTTCTCACCCTCACCATACTCCTCGCAGGTACAGTTGTTCATATCAAAAGAGGCTCGGCTGTATTCTTCTGCAAGCCTGTCCTGCATCACTTTATCGGGGCCTGAATCATAAAGCGTATTCCCCTTCACATACGCAATAAAAGAATTGGATCCTCTTTTCGCAGCTCTTTCATTCTTGTATCGTATTTCTCCTACAGACAGACCTCCGATACAAATATCCGAATCTTTATTGATGAGAAAATCTGATACAACCTGCGTGCTTTCCCCGGAGATCAACCGTAACCAATGCGGATTTCCTTCGGTATCACATTTGATCATAAACCCTTCGGAATGCTTAGATTCTTTACCGTATTTTTGAGTAAAGCCTACACTTGAAGTATCGTTGAGCTTCATAGAGATCTCCAATGCTCCACCCCCAAGATAAATAAAGTTATCCTCACCAACTTTCATGCGAGTTACTCCATCATAATGATTGGCTTTCCACGTATCTGTAATATTGCGTAACCATTGAACCCGGCCTTTATCACTGATACATCCGATAAAAAGGTTTTTCTTTTTAGGAGAAACTATATAGTCATTGTATTCGGGGAATTGCAGTGTGTCATGATAAACTCCACTGAAATAGATCCTGTTATTTCGATCAATTGTCAGATTACTCAACGTATACATGGATCCCTTAGGCAAAAGCGTCCAGATATGTTTTCCATTTTTATCAAATTGGGCGATGAATGAGGTTTCACTTTGTGTAGGTGAGACCAGAGAGTCATCACCCATTTTAATTTTTCCTTCAAAAGATCCTCCTAAATAAAGATTCCCTTTATTATCCATGACTGCGCCAACACATACATCTCTACCTGATCCGTTCATGGTTTTGACCCATTCAATTTCTCCGGAAGGATTTAGTTTGCCTAATACAATGGCAGGATCAAAAGTAGAGCTGTTGGGTCTTTGGGAAAGCGTACCACAAAAGAACACTTCTCCCTTCTTATTTATGTTGGCGGTGTTGATAGTAAACTCTCCATCACCAACATGGAATGTGTTTGCCATTAATAGCACCCCTTCCTGATCATATTTGGCTACGAAGGACCGGAATTTATTTTCAAAAGAAAATGTAATCTCAGTGGCTGGATCTTGTGATAAGAATTTACACCCATGAAATACACTTCCCAGTACAATAATATTCCCTTTCTTATCCATTGTAATGGCAGTAGCATCTGAGATTTTTCCTCTTGGTTGTTGGCTGAAATGGGGATGGACAAAATTTTCCCATATTACCTCTCCTTTAGGATTTAATTTAACGACTGCAGCATTGATGGCATCGTTTTCCTGTCTGAGAATACTGGCAATATAGATATTCCCCTTTTCATCATCTATCATGTTTATGCCTTTTGACACTCCGCCCAGTCCGTAAGAATAGAGTTGGTTCCAGTCAGCAGTCATGTTCAGGTATACAGAGTCCTGGGCATGAATGTTCTGAACTGTTAACAAAAAAAAAAACAGACTAAGAGTGAAGAATTCAAATATACGCTTCATATGTTTAAATTTGTTCGGTGTTCTTTGTTCCTTGCTTGCCCCGTTAAATGCGACGTTAGGAGCATATTTAACGGGGTTCCTTGCTTGCCCCGTTAAATGCGACGTTAGGAGTAAATTTAACGGGGTTCGCTTTTTCTCTTAGTCTCTTCGTTCTCTAATCCCGATAGCTATCGGGACTCTTCGTTCGCTCAATTCACTAAACTCTCTCTCAATAAAAAGCTAAAATAAATAAAATGTGCAAGAAATTAAATAATTTTACATAAATTTGTTTTGACTTTTACAAACCCATTTAAATTCTCAACAGTTTTTTCTGTAACTGAGGGAGCGGAGCTGTGCCAGGAATAGATTTTTTTTTGAATTATCTGACTTGTTTGCAAATAATCAATACTTTTTGGTCTTCTAACTCTAAATACCCATAATCATAGCAGAATATGTAGGTGTTTCCGTTTT
>JAWOBQ010000270.1:0-5274 GCA_046484255.1 Bacteroidales bacterium
GGAACTTGATTTTTATTCCTATCATTTTGAAAAAATTCCGGCTATAAAAGCCGCCAACCTCAACAATCATAAGATCATTGCCGTAAACCTGCCGGGCTTCGCCGGATTGCTTTCACACTTTACCCAAGCCAACCAATGCTTTGGGGATGAATTTGAAGGTCGCCTTAAAGTGATCGCCTGTATTGAGAAGCCGAATATGACGCATAGCGAAGCTTTGGAACAGGATATCCGTGATGAGGATTGGGAGAAGATACGCCAATTGCTGGACAGCAAAAAACAGGATGCACAGATCGTCTTCTGGGGGCCGGCAGATGATATAAAAACTGCTTTGGAAACCATCGAAGAACGCTGTCAAATGGCCTTTGAAGGCGTTCCCAATGAAACCCGTAAGTCCTTTGAAGATGGCTCCACAGTTTTCGAACGGGTACTGCCCGGTGCAGACCGCATGTATCCCGATACCGATACGGCTCCCCGGCCACTGGAAGACCCGTATATTGAAGAGCTCCGCAAAGACCTGCCTATGGAGATCATCGAACGGTACAAACAATTAAAACAATGGAATGTTCCGGAAGATACCTATACCTATATCTTTTCCAAAAACCTTTATCCAACCATCGACGGGCTTATTCAAAAAACCGGTATTGATCCCGCCCTGGCCGGCAATTTTATCGGGCAGAAACTGAAATTTGTAGAAGGCCATTACGCTAAAGGGGAAACCTTTGAATACAGCCTGATCATCAAGCTGTTTGAATTTCTGAAAAATGAAAACCTGGAATATGAACTGGCCGGCCCAATGTTGCCGGTACTTTATGAGCACCCGAAAATGGATTTTGCTTCCATCCTTAACAATATAGGTTTTAAACGGATCCCCGAAAAAGATATCACCGGCAGGATCCCCTTTCTCAGTAAAAAGTTTGACAGTATCCGGAGAAAGGCCGCAGACCATCATAAAGAAAACTGGATCATGGGCCAACTGCGCAAACAAGCCACAGGCAATATGAAACTGAACCACTTATTATCAGTGATCCGGGAACAAATACATAATAACCTTGAACCAGAAAAAGCACAGCATAATGAATAACGATATATTCCAGGGATACAAAGGAAGAGCGCTAGAAATCTTAAAGAAGTACAATGTCAGGGTATGGGGGAAAGCCGTAGTAGAAACCACCCGTGGAAGGTTTGAAGGCACGGTTTTACCGCGTTCGGAAAACGATGATGACAAGCATATTGTCATGAAGATCGCCACCGGTTATAATATCGGTATCGACACGGATACAGTTACCGACATGAAAGAAGAGGGCTATAAAAAAGCCAATTACGCTATACCGGAAAAGGAGTTTCCCTATAGTGATAAAAACCCCAATGTAAAGCTATTCGGCACGGGTGGCACTATTGCTTCGCGTTTGGATTACCGGACAGGTGCCGTTATCCCGGCATTTTCCCCGGGCGAGCTTTACGGGGCTGTTCCGGAACTGGCGGATATTTGCAATATTGATACGGAGAAGCTGTTTGCTGTATTCAGCGAAAACATGGGCCCTGAACAATACATTGCCCTTGCCAAAGCCATCGGCCGGGAGATAGAGAACGGGGTTGACGGCATTATGATCGGGCATGGCACGGACACCCTGCATCATACCGGCGCAGCCCTGACTTTTATGGTTCAGAATTCGCCGGTTCCCATAGTTTTAGTAGGTTCCCAGCGCTCTTCCGACCGCCCCAGCTCGGATGCCGCCCTGAACCTGATGCACGCTGCCAGAGCAGCAGGACATGGCGATATCGCCGAAACAGTGGTCTGTATGTTCGGCCCCACTTCCGACGAATACGGATTGCTCCATAAAGGAACACGCGTTCGCAAAATGCACTCCTCCTATCGCTCTACTTTTCGCACTATCGGCGATATCCCCATCGCTACAGTAAACAGAGAAACAGTAACGCCCATCCATAAAAGATACAACCCACGCCGAAAAGACCATAATGTAAGCATTAAACCCTTTTTCGACGACCGCGTAACCATGCTATATTATTACCCGGGCATGAAACCCGATACGATCGACCTGCTGGTCGATAACGGATATAAAGGAATAATCTTTGTGGGTACCGGCCTGGGGCATGTGAATAAAGAACTGTACCCGGCCATAGAACGGGCACGGGATAAAGGCGTACATATGTATATGACCCTGCAAACCATCTGGGGGTATGTCCATATGTTTGTCTATGATACCGGGCGGGATATGATGTCCAAAGGGATCATCCCCGCAGGGAATATGTTGCCGGAAGTGGCATTTATCAAGCTGGGCTGGGTATTAGGGCAAACCCACGAGCCCGAAGAAGTGAAAAAGCTGATGCTTACACCGGTAAATGACGATATCACCGAACGTGAACCCTATAACGGATACCTCGTATATCAGGGCGGAATCCCGGAAGTAGAAGAATTTATCCGGAAAGTGCATAAATAGCATGCAAAAAAATCAAAAACTTAGCCCATTTTTTGATAAAAAAATAACTTTTCCACGTATTGATAACCATTATGCATTGATAAGGTGAAGTTAAATAAATTATTTATTAAAAAATCGGTACACCTTCAGCATGCTTTGCCTATTGATCTGCAGATATATAATTTTTATCTTTGCAGCATATATCAACCCGGGTTTGTTTTACCGGAAAAATTGTGAGTTATGAAATCATTATTTATTTACTATTCAGCAACGACACTTATTGCGTCTGTCTTACTTATTGTATTTTCCTGCGGTGATAATGATACGGGGGATGATGACTTGCGGGAACGCCGTATTAACCGGATGCAAGAGCGATCCAAACAAGACCGGCCTATAAACATTCAGCAACAGGAACAACAGATCTCAGAACCAGCTTCATCTTCTTCATCTCCGGAAGTCGCCACTTCTCCGGAAGAAAAGTCCGCACAACTGATAAACAAAGGGAAGCAAGCTTCCGGTCAGGGAAACCATGAAACGGCTATCGACTATTTCACCCGGGCCATTGAGATGGGGCATAACCTTCCCATCGCTTATTACAACCGGGCTGTGAGCAAACGGAATATGGGACGCCTTAGGGAAGCCATCCACGATTATTCCAAAGCCATCGAGCTGGACAACGAATATGTAGATGCTTATACCGGCCGCGGTGTTGCCAAATATCAACAGGAGGATTACCGGGAAGCTATTAAAGATTATAATAAAGCCATAGCGATAGACTCCGGTTATGCCGGAGCCTATTACAACCGTGGCATCGCCTACTACAAGCTTCAGGAGATGGAGGCTGCATGTTCCGACTGGCAAAAGGCAGAGCAACTGGGATTTGCGCAGGCCCGCGATGTGGTACAGCAATTTTGCCGGTAAGCCTGTGCTATTCGCCGGATCTTTTAGCTTCAGCTACAAATCCAATCATTTAATTAATCCATGGATTCGCGCCATCGCATCTCGTAATAGCCGGGCCGCTCTTCCACAGCCCTTTGCTTGTATTCCTCCGGATAACCGATCGACGCGGGCCAGGAGTCGATGCGCATTTCCGGGCGTTCATAACGGTCGTTATACTTGACAAACAGGTAATGCCCCAGGTCCTGCCATTCCCTGACCACATGCTCCACATTATTGACACTAAAATTCGTCAGATAATCGTCTACTAAATCAGGATTGGTTTTATGCAGTTCCATGGCTGCTTTATCGATAGCGGGCACCATGGCATGGGCTCTGTTCTCAACTTTCTCCTGTACTTCTTTTATATGGGGGATCATTTGGTTATACATGCCATAGGCAAAATTATTGACCAGCGAGAACACCCAGTATGCTTTCTCCCAGTCGAATTCTACGGGGCTACCTCCTTCCAGTGACGGAGGCACCTCATTCAATCCCATATACAACGGCATCCAGGCATTGGAGTAGTTATCGTCCACTGAATACCAGCATATTCCTCCTATATTACCCGGCATATCGCTTCTGGCCTGGGTGATAAATGAAAAGGCCGTTTGCGGCTGTGAAATGGGCCTTTTCCATGCATAATCGGTGGTGGTATCGCCTTCCAGTTGAAAGAACACGGGGCGCCAGCGGTATGGGTTTTCCCACGGGCCTGCCGAAACGGTATTGGCTGTATAATAAGGACTATCATGGAAATGATCGCGGTGCAGACCGATCATGTCTTCGACACTTACCTTTTTGTCCGGCTTGATAAACAAAGGATAGGGCTCTGCCCCTTTAACACAACGCCAGTAATCAGCTTTAAACTCCTGAGATGGAGCGGCATTACGAAAAACGCTCCAGACACGGCTTTCACATAAGAGCAGGGAACGCAAAGAGACCGGGTCGTAGGCCTCTACAAAGCTAAAATCTTCTTCAGCCCCTTCAAACCATCCCATTTCACGGGCAAAGTCAACGACATCCTCAGCCCACATCCAATTTTCCGTATCCTCCCAATCCACCTCACGAATACGCGCCTGGTTGGCATGAGCAGCCATATAACCGTCGGGAACACGTGCAGCCACCCAAACAGCGCCTTTGCCATGCTCGCCTTTGCCGATAAACTCCACCACCCAGGCCTCTTCATCATCCGCTATGGAAAACGACTCCCCCGTATCGGTATACCCATATTCCGCGGCCAACTTATCCATGATGCGTATAGCCTCACGCGCTGAACGTGCACGTTGAAGGGTGATATATATCAGATTGCCGTAGTCCAGCAACCCTTCCCCGTTATGAAGCCCGGAACGCCCGGTGAAAGTAGTCTCGGCTATAGATACCTGATGTTCATTCATGTTGCCAACAACCTTGTATGTGCGATCTGCCTGGGCTATACGCCCCAGAAACTTGTGCTCACGAAAACTGAAAATATCCACGGAATCCCCTTCCGCATGTTCACCTCCCGGATAATATTGAAGAGGCGACATAAAACCCGTAACATCATACGTCCAGCTGGTCATAACACTGCCGTCTGCACTGGCCCCTTTTGATACCAATACACTGGTGCAGGGAAAAACCTGCCGGAAAGGAAGAACAACACCCAAAAAGAAAATCAAAATCAAGGAAATAATCTTTTGCATAACTTCTTATTTTTTGTCGATTTATACAATGCGTTTTAATCATGATTATAAAAACACGACAAAAATATTAAATCTTTTTTCTCCCCGGCATTGCCTGATCAGGTTTTTGCAAAATTTCGACTCGACACCGGCTTTTTAAAAAAATTCGACCGCTTAATGATATGAAAACTCCCTGCCCTTCGGGACAGGGAGTTTAAGTGTCAAAGTTTCAAATTAATCAA
>JAWOBQ010000288.1:0-5260 GCA_046484255.1 Bacteroidales bacterium
CAAAAATCCAGGTCCAATGCCATTATTTATCTTCCGGCTCCGGAAAAAGTCACTCAATATATGCTTCAAAATCTTGATATCGACTACTCGGACTTTATCTTTGTTGATTATGGTTCCGGAAAGGGAAGAGTCCTTCTGGTAGCCTCGAATTTTCCTTTTCAAAAAATTATCGGAGTGGAAATTTCAAAAAAGCTCCATCGGATAGCGAAGAAAAACATAACCCTATATAAAAACGACGATCAGAAATGTACCAATTTTGAACTGCTATGCATGAATGCATTAGAGTTCATACCTCCTGCGGCAGACACAGTTTTCCATTTTTATCATCCCTTTCTTCCGGAAGTTTTGGAGCCGGTCCTGCGCAATATTGAAAAATTTCTGAAAACACATTCCGTGAAAATCTACATTCTTTATTTGTATCATGTCGATTTTGTCGCGGCAGTATTTGAGGAAATGGAATTTCTGGAACGAATCAAAGAGGTCAAGTGCGTAAATTCCCAATACAATTGGGCTCTGTACACCAATCGCATCTGATTTGCTGCAAAACCAATGCATAAAAAAACAGCCGGGGCATTTAAAAAATCAAGGCGCCAAATTTGCTTTTTTTGCCAGCCAATACAAAGGATAAGGAAGATAAAAGCAGCGTCTTACACGAAACGCAACACCGTCCTTTGTAACAAAATGGCTCTGCGGAACACCCTTCTGCCTGCTAACCGATGTAACGGGCAGGCTTTTTCTGTTGATATCCAGAATGGCCATCCTGAAACAATGAATTTTTCTTTGCAGTTCGCTCCAGGATATTCGGGATGGGTCGCCCACCCGTCTTATTTCCAGAAAGTCACGGAGGCTGAAGTAATTGCCGGTTCCCATCTGAGGTACACCGGGATCACGATGTTTCATTTTATCAACAACATTGCCGCAATGCTGCAGTGCGCATCGGGTTTTAATGTTCTCCAGTTTTCGGATGGAAACATTAGGATCGGCAGGAATAGAGTCTGAAGCAAGAATATTGCCTTCATCAATACCCTCTGTCATCCGATGGAAAGCGAAACCAGTACGGTTTTCGCCGTAATACACGGACCAACTGGTCGCAGCTATTCCCCGATAAGCCGGAAGCAGACCATTGTGGTAATTGACCACCATGTCAAAAAGTTTGATAAGGGCTGGGGGATAAATGCGCAGACAACCCAGCGACACTGCCAGATTAACCTTCAGATCGTCTTTCAAAAAATCATAAAAACCGTTTTGCTTGAAATCATCTTCGGCTGAAACAAGTACAGGAATACCGTAACGCCGGCAAAGCCTTTTCAACGAAGCATGACTCGATGGCACAGGCACATGGTTACCAGGATTAAACAGACCATCAATCAGCCAAATCAAACCCTGTTTGAGCATGCGCCCCGGATATAGCGTTCCTGTCTCCATTACCGCTGCAACGGCCATATCCGCGCGCGATTGAAATTCCTTCAGAAAAGCACGCAGAAGCTCCCGCGAAAAAACAAGATTAGAATCAATAAATATTACGATCCGGTCCACATACCCCCTCTATTGAGTTTTTAACTTTGAACTTAAAATAACCAAAGGCAATATTTCCGTCATTCATATAAACTTTTGCCAATTTTGGAATAAATAAAAGGAACCTTACCAGTGGTGCCCCCCCTGTTTTCAAGCACCTCAACAATTCGAAAATCAATACTCATGCTGTTACCGACCAGTTTCCGGAGATCCTTCTCCACAGCTTTCAGGGACTCTTTTTCGAAATCAGGGCCGGGGACAATATTTATATACATATGATCCGGATGATCCTGAACATATTGCCCCATCATAATCCCGATTCCGACATTTAGCGGAGTTTCAATGAGGTTGAGTCGGACACCTTCCGGTGTTTTTATGTAGTCTTCTTTTCTTCCCTCAATTTTTTTAACAATTCTAAAATTTCTGCCGCAAGCACAACCGTCTTTTTCTGGCTGAATCCAGGCATAGTCTCCTGTCCTGTAGCGAATAAGGGGCATTGAATAATTATAAAACCCGGTGGCAATAATCTCCCCTCTGCCTTCCTTCAAAACTTTTTCGCTACCGGGATCAAGAAACTCGTGCCACGCATAATCTTCTATTACATGATAATTATGGTATTCACATTCCGTAATCATGGCTGCATTTTCAGTCATTCCATAATAATCAAAAACAGCCGCCTTATAGCAGGATTCAAGTTTTTTGCGCAGTGAATCCGGCAGACTCTCGCCGGTGGTTATGATTGTTTTCGGCTTGTGCATTTGTATGCCGGCTTTCAGGCCATATCTGTAAAGCATCATCAGGGTAAAAGGATAACTTCTGAAAACGAAAGGCTTAAGCCTGTTGATTTCCGCCCAGATCCTCAGAGCCGACTGCTGACTGACGGAGTTGGAATCGAAGTTCAGAATGCGCCCCATCATACTGTATTTGTATTCCCATTTTTTCAGATGATCCTTGACGGAAAAAAGTTTCATCCCTGGATAATAACCTGCCCATGAATAACTTCTTAAAGCGGCGGCAGCATCATGGACGCTGGCTCTGACATCAAGCAAAAATTTCAAGGCAGTACCTGTTGATCCGCTTGTTTTATGAAGGCTTGGCAAGAATCTTTCAGCGTTTTTTGCAATGAATTCACTTTTTCTTTGCCTGAAAGTTTCTTTATCCAAAACAGGGATTTTATCCATGTCCTCTTTTCCTCGAAAGCGCTCAGGATTAAAACCTATCTCGGAAAAAAGTTTTCGGTAATAGGGAACATTCTCTCCGGCATGTTTTAACAGCCGACCAAGCATCCGATCCTGATAAGCATATATCCTGTGTTTATTCCATCGCTGGCTTTTGGAATAGAGGCATATATAATGATATGCCATCACAGGTAAAATATTTTTGATTTCCTTAAAAAACATCTTTTTATCATTACATAACAGTTTTTTAGCTTCATGCCGTAATTTGGCAGAATTCAAAACCAATGTTATAATTTCCATAACTTCTCAAACCGCCAGGCAGTTATGGTAAATATTCCCATTCTGAATCAAATACCACCGCTTTTTATAAAGTTTCAAACTTTCCGGCCATACATATTGTTAACACAGGTTTTTTCTACGGTATTTTCT
This sequence comes from Bacteroidales bacterium, assembly GCA_046484255.1. Lineage (GTDB taxonomy): Bacteria > Bacteroidota > Bacteroidia > Bacteroidales > PWNQ01 > PWNQ01. Next base: position 3,123 of record JAWOBQ010000288.1, read on the forward strand.
TTTGGATATCAATCAAAATGACAGGTAATTGGATGAAACAGGTTAAAACATTTCAGACCCTAAAAAGCTCTTGTAATTATAGGCGGAAGATTCTATAGATTTTCTGAAACAGAACATAAAAAAACACTCTTGCAAAATGTTGAGCATCCCGATTAGCATGTAAATGAACCACTCAACGCATAACGATTATATTCCATTTAATAAGCCTTTTGTGGCAGGCAAAGAACTATTTTATATTGCGCAGGCCGTGCTGAGCAACAACCGGATTTCAGGCGACGGACCATTCACCCAAAAATGTCAGCAATGGCTGGAAAATACATTGGGAACACCAAAGGCTCTTTTAACCCATTCCTGTACCGCGGCTCTGGAGATGAGTGCTCTTCTTTGTAATATCGGCCCCGGCGACGAAGTGATCATGCCGTCTTTTACCTTTGTGTCCACAGCCAATGCATTTGTTCTGCGAGGCGGGGTGCCGGTATTTGTGGACATCCGTGAAGATACCCTGAATCTGGACGAACGATTGTTAGACGGTGCTATAACCTCCCGGACTAAAGCAATAGTACCGGTTCATTATGCGGGCACGCCTTGTCAAATGGACGTTATCGTTTCCATGGCCAGAAAAAATGGGCTTAAAGTCATTGAAGATGCTGCCCAGGGCCATTTATCCACTTACCAGGGCAAATTTCTGGGCACACTGGGTGATCTTGGATGTCTTAGTTTTCATGAAACCAAAAATATTATCAGTGGGGAAGGCGGGGCAGTGCTCATCAACTCTCCTGAACTGATTGAAAGAGCCGAAATGATCTGGGAGAAAGGCACCAATCGAAAACGTTTTTTCCGGGGCCAGGTGGACAAGTATACTTGGGTGGATCTGGGTTCATCCTATCTTCCAAGCGATATCATCGCCGCTTTTTTGTATGCGCAGCTGGAAATGTCGGAAAAGATTATCGCTTCCAGGTGCAGGCTTTTGAATATTTACATGGAAGGCCTTCGGGAATTGGAGAAAAATGGTTTTATCCGTCTGCCTTCCATTGATGACGAAGGCACCTGCAACGGCCATATCATGTATGTTATTACCGGATCGCCGGATGAGCGCTATAGACTCATTCAACACCTTAAGAACCGAAATATATCAGCTATATTTCACTACGTTCCTTTGCACTCCTCACCCATGGGCCGCAAATTCTGCCGGGTTCACGGACCGATGCCCCATACCGAACTACTCAGCGAATGCATTCTGCGCCTTCCCTTGTTTTATGAAATGCAGTCGGCTCAGGTTGAGCGGGTAATAGAGATGATTTTTGAATTTTATTGTTCTTGAAGCTATTGATTATCCAAAAAAAGTTATTAAAAACGGCCTTTCAGCAATGTTGCGTATATTTTTATAGCGGAGATGATATATCGATTAACTATCAAACGAAAAATGAAGCCGGGATCCAGAAGAAGGCATAGTACATAATCTGGATCCCGGAAATAAAGAGATTAAATCGGACTGTTTCCCGAAAACTATAACGCTCAGTTTAGTGCTATCTCAAGCAATATCACTACTGTTAAATAGCCCCAGTTTCATCATCGAGCGCCTCGCTTGCTGAATCATTCAGCCTGGTCTGCTCAGAGCTGATTTCATCATCAATCGCGGTGCCGGAAGATAGCACACTCAATTTTGCCCAATCCACGTAAAATCCTTCGCCGGACATAAGAGTAGAACTATACATGCCAAAACCCACGCGGCCCGATGCAAGGCTTGTGTCCTCACCCTTCCAAACCAGTGTATTATTAATATAATAGTACAAATACTTACCTGAGGCTACTACTCTAACCACATTCCAGGCATTTCCCTTGTTAATTGCCCCGGAGCTGGTCCAGCCCTTTAACACTGTGTAAGAGCCATTAATATATTTAAGAACATTATATTCACCGGCTCTGTTATACTGAAAAACATAAGCATTATAAGGTCTACCTGCTGTGGTAAAAGTTCCGCTGGCCCGCACAATGATTCGATTCGATAAAGATTCCTGCGAACCGGCATAACGCCAAATTCGGGCCGAAAAATCAAAATTCGTGAAATTTTGATTGTAGGTTGACATGCTAAAAGCGTTCGTTATCCCACGGGTATACCAGTATTCATTACTGACAAG
>JAWOBQ010000165.1:0-8555 GCA_046484255.1 Bacteroidales bacterium
AGATAACATTATATTTTTTCCATTAAGCAGTTAAGCATAAAAGCACAACGATAGTATTGATTGGTGATGATAAGTAGAAATACATATAAGCCTATTTGGGAAGCACGCGAAAATTCATATTCGGTGGATTTCAACAAATATACCCCCCGTAAACCAAAGATGGAGGATAATGTCAAGGTTTTTTCCACTTATAATTTGGAAACATTGGCAGGGGATATTGATTGGCGTATGTTTTTTCATGCTTGGGGTTTAAAGGGGAGGTTCCCTGAAATTCTGGAGGAGGACAGCAAAAAGGGGCGGGAGGCGCGTCGCTTGTATCGTGAGGGGCAAGAAATGCTGGGCGAAATGATCGAGGGAGACAAGGTGGAAGCACGTGCAGTAATAGGAGTTTTTCCGGCAGCAGGCCATCATGATGACATTTTGGTTTATACAGATGATCAGCGGAAAGATATACGGGCAGCGCTGCCTATGCTTCGTCAGCAGAAATATCGTTCCTCGCGCGATGGGTTTCTCTCGTTAAGCGATTATGTAGCTCCTGAATCTTCGGGGATCAATGATTATATCGGAACATTTGCTTGTAGTGCCGGATTTGGTGCAGAAGAACATATTAAAAAGTTTGAGCAGCAGGGCGATAGTTATAACAGTGTGATGTTTCGCCTGATCTGTGATCGTCTAACGGAAGCATTTTCTGAGGTTTTACACCGGGAAGTCAGGTATAAATACTGGGGATATGCTTGCGGGAAGCCGGCTGACGGAAAAGAACTTTTAAAGAAACCTTCCGAAGGGATTCGCCCCTCTCCCGGTTATCCGTCTTGTCCGGATCATAGTCTGAAGCAAGATATCTTTCACTTGATGGATGTGGAAAATACTATTGGAATTCAACTTAAATCAAGCTATGCGATGCACCCAAGCAGTTCAGTGTGTGGGTTTTATTTTGCCATGCCCCAGTCAAAATATTTTAATCTGGGGAAAATTCTCGGGGATCAGGTGAGTGATTATGCCAAAAGGCGTTCTATTCCCGAAGAAAGTGCCAAAATGTTATTTAAACCTTTTATATTAAATGACTCACAATAGGCAAAATTCTGTGATATTCCCTGGGAGATGTGGATTATTATGGTTATTTTGCCGGGACGGTAAGAAAATACCGGATCTCATAGTTTTAGAGTTGATATTATAAGGGGTTTAATAGAAATTGGATAAAAAATCAGTTAAGAAATGAAGATAACAGATTTATTTAAGAGAAATAAACGGACATTTTCATTTGAGTTTTTCCCGCCCAGGGGATTAAATTCGGCTGTGCGTTTTGGGATCAACGCCGGTCAGCTGATGAAGCTTAAACCCTCTTTTGTTAGTGTTACGTATGGGGCAGGCGGGTCCTCCCGGAATAATACTTTTGATATGGTTAACTTGTTTCAAAATGATTTGAAATTTAACTGTATGGCCCATTATACTTGTGTAAATGCTACTAAGGAGAAGATTGCCTATGACATGCGGACGCTACAGGATATGGGGGTAGAGAATGTGATGTTGTTGCGGGGCGACCCCCCGGAAGATAAGCAGGATTATCCGCCAAACCCTGATGGGATAGAGCATGCCAGCGATCTGATATACTTTGTGAAGGAGCGCTATGATTTTTGTATCGGCGCTGCTGCATATCCTGAAAAGCACGTAGAAGCCAGGAGTATGGAGCAGGATTTAATGAACTTATACCTCAAAGAAAAAGCCGGAGCCGATTTTTTTATTACGCAAATGTTCTTTTCCAATCAATATTATTGGGATTTTCTGGATAAGGCTAAACAGAAGGGAATTAAAGCACGAATTATTCCGGGCATTATCCCGATCAATTCCTATCGTCAGATTAAGCGGTTTAGTGAAATTACCGGTGCCGCTATTCCGGAATTTATTCAAAAAAAGATGGAACCGAAAAAGGATGATCCGGATGCCATATATAAGATCGGGCTTGAACTGGCTATTGATCAATGTACAGACTTGCTGGAAAACGGGGCGCCCGGTATTCATTTCTATACCTTGAATCGTTCGAGAGCCGCTGTAGATCTTTATGAGCATTTGTCGGAAAATTTCAGCGAGTTTAAGGATAAGTTTGAACAAAGCTTTACACCTCATGTGCCATAATATCAGGGTGTAAACAAGAAATAATGAACCAAACCAAAATCAAAAATATACACGCTATGAGTATTGAATTAGAAAAAATCAGTGAGTTAATCACGAAAGGTCAGGCTGATGAATTGGTGTCATTGACACATCAAGCCCTGGAAGAGGGGATGGAGCCTGTTACCGTATTGAATAAAGGCTTACTTCCCGGGATGGATAAAGTAGGGCAATTGTGGCGCGATGGTGATATGTTTATGCCTGAAGTGCTGCGATCAGCAAAAACCATGAGTAAGGCTATGGATATCCTGCGCCCGAAGCTTTCTAAAAAAGACCTGGGAAGTGCTGGAAAATTGGTGATCGGAACTGTCGCCGGCGATCTGCATGATATTGGTAAAGATCTTGCCGGAATGATGTTTGAAGGAGCAGGGTATGAAGTTATTAACATAGGGATTGACCAGCCTAATGAAGCTTTTGTGAATGCTGCCATTGAACATAAGCCTGATGTTTTGGGAATGTCGGCTCTGTTAACCACTACGATGCCCCGCATGGGGGAAGTGATCAATTCACTTAAAGAAGCCGGGATACGTGATGAACTAGCCGTAATTATTGGTGGAGCTCCTGTAACTCAAGAGTTTGCTGATGAAATTGGGGCCGACCTTTACGCCGCTAATGCAAATTCAGCTACCGAAATTACGAAAAATTATTTTACCCAAAAATAAAGGCTAAGGGAAGCATATAACATTATTTTTAATCACTTGTTAGGCAAGTATTTCACTGATAAGGTCAAAACAATGATTCTATGAAAATAAATCAGAAAATTAATAAATCAACACAATTCAGGGTTCTCAGCGAAGATCAGATTGAGCAGATTTTCTTTTCAGCGCTGGAAGTGCTGGAAAGAACCGGGGGAATGGTTTTCCATGACGAGGCTTTGGAATTATTCAAAAACAGCAATGCCGTTGTCAATGGGAATAAAGTCAGGGTACCCTCTGCTATGGTGGAAGAAGCGCTGAAATTTTATCCGCGTAAGATAACCCTTCGGGGACGGAATATGAAACGTTCCCTGAATTTACAAAAGGATACCGTGGCTTTTGGCACGGGCTCGGATCTTCCGTTTACCTACGATCGTGAAACCGGCGAGCGCCGGCGAACAAAATATCAGGATGTGAAAAATGCCGCGAAGCTGGTGGATGGGTTATCCCATTACGACTTTTTTATGTCGCATGGAATTGTAGGCGATGCGCCCAATCCACAAACATATGATCGTCACCAGTTTATGGCTATGCTGGAAGACTGTACCAAACCTATGGTCGTGACCAGCGTTGATGGAGAAGGGCTGGAAGACCTCTGGAAAATGGGATGCCTGGTACAGGGAGGCGAGGAAGAGTTCAGGTTGAACCCTATGTTTGTCGCGTATATTGAGCCCATATCCCCTCTGAAAAATGACCGCACAGCAGTAGAAAAATTGTTGTTTGCTGCAGAGAAAAAGATCCCGGCCATGTATACGCCCTGCCCAAGCTCAGGAGCCACAGCCCCGGCAACAATTGCCGGAATGCTGGTGCAGTCTTTGGCAGAAACCCTGCTGGCAATCGTTCTTTGCCATCTTAAAAAGCCGGGAATGCCTCTTATCATGGGTGGCGTAACCACGCTGCTGGATATGAAAATGTCTACCTATTCCTATGGAGCGCCCGAGCTGTCCCTGGCTTCTGCCGCAAATACCGATATATCCAAATGGCTTAACCTTATTATGTTTTCCACTGGTGGCTGCAGTGATTCTAAGGTCCTTGATGAACAAGCCGCAGCTGAACAAATGACTAATTTGTTTTATGCCTATCTGTCCGGTGCCAACCTTATCCATGATGTGGGTTATATTGATCATGGAACAAATGCATCCCTGGAGAGCCTGGTACTAAACCAGGAAATGATGGGAATGGTTAAACAATTTGGAAAAGGTATAAATACTGATGATGATCATCTGGCTCTGGATCTTATTGAAAAACAAGGGCCCGGTGGGGAGTTTGTAACGACCGACCATACCTTTAAGTATTGGAAAGAATGGTATCTCCCGGAATTACAAGACCGCAGTGATTATGAAACCTGGAAGAACAATGGGAGTAAAACCATGGGCGACCGGGTCAGGGAACGCACTGCTAATTTACTGGAGAACCACCATCCCCCACAAATGGATGAAAAGCTGGTCGCAGAACTAAAGAAGATTTGTAATGATGCGGATAAACGACATGCATAAAATATAACGACCTATGAGTACAAGAACAAATAATACCGTACAACAGAGCCCGTTTTTTGAAATTCTTTCAGATGATCAGAAAGAGCGAATTTATCACGGGATGTTGCGAACCTTACAATATACCGGCGCTAATGTACATCATGAGCAAGCCAGAGCTTTATTTAAAGAGGCCGGATGCACGGTGGATGGCATACGGGTATACTTTCCCCAGGAAGTAATTCGTAAAGCATTGCAAACCGTGCCTGAGGTTACGGAGGTGTTTCCATGGAATGGGGATACATCGAAAAAGATAACTGTTGAAAAAGACCGTAGCTATTTTGGCCCCGGCCCGACCCCCCCGAATTTTATTGATACAGAGACCCTGGAGCGCCGGCCGTATAAGCGGAAAGATGCCTCTATTGTGGCACGTGTGTGCGATGCACTGCCAAATATGGGTTATGTTCAATCCCTGGGGTCTATCAGTGATGTAACAAATGGCCTGGCGGATGTGTATGAGTTTGCCGATATGGTAAGAAATACAACTACCCCGATTATGAGTTGGTCGTTCGACCGGGAAGGGTGCCGTGACATCCATCGGATGGCTATTGCTATGGCAGGAAGTGAAGAGGAGTTCCGGAAAAGACCCAATTATATCTTTTATGGAGAGCCGATCTCACCCCTGGTAAGTGATTTCCACGCTATTGATAAATGTATGTATTGTGCGGAAAATCGTATCCCACAGGTATATAGCCCCTGTGCTATAGGTGGGGGAACTGTTCCGGCAACACATGCAGGACAACTCGTGGTTGCCCTTTCGGAATCTATGGTGGGTGTGATCGCTTCACAGTTAATCGCCCCGGGAACTTGCATTATTATCGGAGGAGTCCAGTCTATCCTGGATATGCGCTATTCCATCTATTCATATGGAGCTCCCGAGCTTAGCCTGCTTAGTGCTGCCCTTACAGAAGTAGTCCATTATTGTGGCTTGCCCATGTATTCACAATCCGGATGTACGGATACCAAAAAAATGGATATGCAATCCGCTATGGAAGCAGCATTGTCTATTAATGCCGCAATGATGAGCGGCGCGAATTTTGTTCATGATAATGGCTATACTGAAAGTGGAATGACCGGCGATTTGTTCCAGACCGTAATGGATGATGAGATCATTGGAATGGCACGGATCGTGGAAAATGGGGTTGAGGTGAATGAAGAGACTATGGCAGTCGATGTTATTGATAATGTAGGTTCCGGAGGGCATTATCTCTATGAAGACCATACCATGAAATGGTTCCGCAAACACTGGCAACCCACCCTGATGGATCGTAGCAGTTATGAGAACTGGGTGGAAAACGGACGGAAAACAATGAAAGACCGGATTATCGAGAAAACCCGCCACTTGATAGAGAACTATGAAGGGCCTGCGAAATCTGTGCCTGAACAAGCGAATAAGAAAATTGAAGCGATACTGCAGGAAGCGGAAGAACGAATCAAAAAAGGAAATAAATAAACCTGACAGGGGGAACTGATGAACCGGAGGATGCATATAAATGGAAATACTCCATTGAAAAACCGGGCGTGATGAATAGTCCGAGGCTTGCAACGCATGTATCGGGGGCTTGCGAGATAGTTAAAATCAAGGAGTTTCCTTTGGTAAATGACGGTTTTAAATACGAGCTGACGAAGAAATCGGGCAATTATAGACAAACACGAATTAGAGTAGCGCATGCTGCCTGAAGATTAATCATATAAAGGGAAAAGTGGTAGCATTAAAAAACGAATGAACGGATGAATCGATATCTAATAGGCATAGACACGGGAGGGACATTTACGGATGGTGTATTATTAAATTACACCGGCAGGGAAGTGGTATCGACAGCCAAGAGCCTTACAACACGTAAGAATCTTGAGCAGGGAGTGATTAAAGTATTGAAGAAACTGGATATTCCGCCAGATTGTTCTATTAGGCTGGTAGGGATATCCAGTACTTTAGCTACCAACAGCATTGCAGAAGGGAAAGCCCGGAAAGTAGCCTCATTATTGATTGGCTATAAACCGGAATTGTTGGAAAATTATGGATTACATTCGGATTTAGCCACCGACACTATTCATTTTGTAAAAGGAGGCCATACTGCTCAGGGCGCGGAGTTAGCTCCATTGGATAAGCGTGCGGTGCGGGAATGGATCAGGCAGATTAAACATAAAGTGGATGCCATTGCAGTTTCAGGCTATTTCAGCCCGTTAAATCCTGAACATGAAAGGCAGGCATTAAAGATCATTTCAGCTGAATCCGGGCTGCCTGTGGTGTTGGGGCATCAGTTATCCAGTCGTTTAAATTCTATAAAACGTGCTGCTACTGCTGCTATTAATGCTTCATTGGTAGCGGTGATGCAGGAGTTTTTACAGGCAGTCCAAAACGCATTAGACGAGTTAGAGATACAGGCCCCTTTGATGATCGTTCGGGGAGACGGTACATTAATGCCCTATAAAGAAGCATTGCAAAAACCAGTGGAAACGGTATTATCAGGCCCGGCAGCCAGTGCTATCGGTGCCCGTTTTTTGTCCGGGGAAACCCGCTCACTTGTGATTGATATGGGAAGTACCACTACGGATATGGTGATCATGGAAAATTCAGGGGTGATGGTTTCAGAAAATGGGGCTAAGATAGGAGATACGGAAACAGCCGTAGAAGCTGCTCGAATTCGTACCATTAGCCTGGGGTGTGATAGCCGTATCTCCATAGATGAAAAAACCAAAGTCCATGTTGGGCCGGAACGTGTCAGAGCCTTATCACAGGTGTCTTTGTATTATCCAGCCGTGAAAGCCATATTTTCAGAAATGGAAGACACAGGCTTTGCCAGCTTGAAAACAATTTATGACCTGGAGTTTTGGCACTTGTATCAACCACTGGATAAACAGGTAAAAGCGCAGTTGAATGAAAGACAAAAGGCTGTGGCTGAAAAACTCAGTGAACCCAGGCAACTAAGCCGCCTGATGGATGAGTTTAAGGTTTTTCACCCGGAGCAATTGGAGATGGGGGACCTGATCCATCAGGGATATATAGAGAGTTCGATGTTTAATCCTACCGATCTGTTGCATGCTAATGGAGCTATGGAATTATGGGACAGGAATGTTGCCGGGATTGCCACTCGTGCTTTTTGCAAGCTGTATGGGTTGTCGCAGAAAGAGTTGACAGAATATGTGATAGAACGTGTGCAAAGCCATCTGCTGGAGGAGATATTGCTGTATCTGGCCGCTAAAGATAATGGAAAGGCTGATATGCCCGCAGGAATAGATGGAAAATGGGGTAAATGGATATTACAGGAGTTGTTGTCACATAATAGTGAGCTGATGACACTGGAAATGACCAGCAAGTTGCCAATAATCGGAAGCGGAGCCCCTGCCCGTCATTTCCTTAAGGCTGTTGCCGGATTGATCAATACACGCTTGTATCTGCCCCGGCATGCTGAAGTGGCAAATGCCGTCGGTGCTGTTTCAGGATTGGTTTCTGAAACACGGGAAAGTATAGTCTTTATTCGGGAAAATCATGAAAGCTATACATATCAAGTAAAATATGCCAGTAAAATAAAAAAATTCGATAGCTATGAAGCAGCTTGCGAATTTGCAGAAAAAACCGCCGCCGACCTTGCCCGTAAAGCAGTTGTTAAGGCTGGAGGAGCAGATTCCTTCAATGAAGTACAACGACGTGTTGAAGGCTCGTTAACGCGTTTTATCGCCCGGGCAGCGGGAAATCCAAAGCTTTCGAAATCTGTGGGAAAGGGGGCTTCGGTATGAAAAAATTTAAAAAGACGATCATAGCATGTAGTAGTATTAAAGCAGAGCTTGAAAAACTTCACGCCGGAAGGAAGGATGTTCACCTGGTTTTTAACCCCCAGTCCTGGCACCGCTTGCCCGAAAAATTATCGGAGATGCTGCAGGAAAAGATCGATCATGTTGCCGGAGAGTCAGAAGCTATCGTGCTGGGGTATGGGCTTTGCTCAAAGGCTACAGCTAATTTGAAAGCCCCTGATACGGGGCTGTACATTCCCAAAGTGCATGATTGTATTAGTATTTATCTGGGAGGAAATGAAATATACGAAAAATTGTCACGGAAATATCCGGGAACATATTTTCTTACGAAAAACTGGATCGATAATAAAAAGGACCCCCTGGGGCTTATAAACAATGAATATCAAGAACGGGTGGGGTATGATAT
>JAWOBQ010000229.1:0-3587 GCA_046484255.1 Bacteroidales bacterium
TCCCAGCCCCATGCCAAAGCCAAACTCGCCGGCCAGGCGGGCTAAATTACTGTTTATCTTTCGGGCCATTTTTGTGCCGCCTGTCATGCTGGAGATCCAGAAGGGATACTTCATCAACTTTCCGGCAAGCTCATAAGCAGGATGATCGTTGCCGGGAAATGCAGCCAGTAAGGGCTCATATACAAAACGGCTGTCTTTTTCTATAGCGCTGGTGGCTGAGTTTATGGCCAGGCTGATATGGTCTTTTTTACGTTCTTCCATAAAAGGTACACATTTATTATGTTTTTGAATGTCCTGGTATTCTTAAAGGCTTCTGGCGATCACCAGTTTTATGATCTCCGAAGTTCCTTCTCCGATTTGTAATATCCGTTGGTCGCGGTAGTGCCGTTCCACTTCGTTTCCTTTCACCAGGGCATAGGCCCCGAATATCTGTACGGCTTCATCCACTACTTCTTTGGCTGTTTCGGTGCAATAAAGCTTTGCCATAGCTGATTCCCGGGCGAAGGGGTGCCCCTGTTTTTTAAGCCAGCTGGCATGATAAAGCATGTTTCTTGCTGCCTGTATCTTAGTGGCCATATCCGCAAGCTTAAAACTGACGGCCTGAAATCGCTTGATGGGCTTTCCAAATTGTTTTCTTTTTTTTGCGTATTGCAAAGCTGCTTCGAAGGCTCCCTGCGCATGGCCTAATCCCATAGCGGCTACTGATAAGCGCCCCGAGTCCAGAGTTTCGAGCATGATGCGGGAGCCACTGCCACGGTTCCCTAAAAGATTGGACCCGGGAACCCGCACATCTTTAAAAACAAGTTTTCCCGTATCGCCCGAACGCCACATTAGCTTGTCTTTTAAGCGCTCACGGCTGAACCCTTTACGATCATGTTCCACCAATATAGCCGAATACTCCTTGTTCCCGTTATCATGCTCGTCCGTAATGCATTGCAGCGTTACTCCTGCCGATAACTCGGAGGTGGAATTGGAAATAAACAGCTTCTCTCCGTTGATCCGCCAGTAACCGTCCTCCAGCTTGGCCCGGGTCTCTGTGCCTCGGGAATCGGAACCCGCATTCTTTTCTGTCAGTCCAAAAGCCCATACATGATTGCCTGAGCTGAGCTTCTTCAAAAACGTTTGCTTCTGAGCTTCGCTTCCAAAATTATAAATAGGTCCCAGCCCCAGCGAATTGTGTGCCGCTACCGTGCTCCCCTGGGAACCATCAATGCGGCAAAGCTCTTCTACAGCGATCACCAGCGATAAGTAATCCTTGCCTCCTCCTCCGTATTTCTGCGGAATGGTTACCCCCAGCAAACCCAGCGCTCCCATTTTTTTCGTTAGCTCAACCGAAAATTCCGCCTTCTCATCCAACTCCGCTGCTACCGGTCGTATCTCCTGCTCTGCAAATCTCCGAACCTGAGCCCGGAATTTATGATGTTCTTTTTCTAAATATGGACTTTCCATAATGCTTTCTTTCTTTTTTTTGAGGGAAATCCCGTTTTCTCCTGGTTGTTATTTATTTTATGCCTGTGGTATAAATATATAAATTCATTATATCCGTTATAGATCTTTTTTTCCTGTCCCTGAAGGGGGCCTGCTTGTCTCTACCCTGTAGGGTCCCCGGCATGGATGTTTCATATGTTTATTGTTTGTTTATTTTGTTTCCAGTATCATAAGAACTTGCCCGTCTGAAACCTGCTCTCCTTCTTTTACCTGAACTTGCGAGATCCGGGCATTTGTTTGAGCCAGTATGCTGTTTTCTGTTTTCATAGACTCGATGATCAGCAATGTCTCTCCCGGCAAGATGGTAGTATCCACCTTTACCGGGATGGAAACCACCCTTCCATGAAACGGCGAGACAACAGTGCCGGAGTTGTCTGCCCCTTCTTTGTATATACTTTCGGTATCTCTGGCTTTTAAAAGATCCAGGCGTTGCAGGGGATAGTAATATCCCTTATACTTTATGATGGACTCTACATTATCCTGTCTGAAAAATTTAAATTTATACAAAGCATTATTAATGCGTACTGTGCGATCATTTCCTTTATAATTTTCACAGGAAGCAAGAATCAGGTTATCGTCGATTTGCAGTTGGTATTGGGAATGATGCTTTTTTAAAAGGATCGTATACTCTTTGTTATTCAAGATAACATGCATTTGAGCACGTTGTCTCCAGTATCCAATTTCGTTCCAGATATCCGGGGCGTTCCTTATTTTTTGCTCCTCTACATTCTCGTGAAGCTCATTTATTATGTATGCTGCCAGCAAAAGCTCGGGGGATGGTTTGTTTTTAGCGGCGTGTAATTTATTGATCAGCTTTTGTGTATTTGTTTCCAGATATTGGGTAGAAATCTTATTCGCTAAAAAATCTTTTTCTTCAAGAAGCTGGTAAAGCAATTCCTGGTTAGTCGATGTTCCGGTAACGGATATATTTTGCATTGCTTTATGCAGCTTTTTTGCTGCTGATATCCGGGATTTGTCATGTGCAATCACTTTAGCGATCATGGGGTCATAATCGGCAGAAATATAATCGCTGCTATTTAGTCCGTGATCGATGCGTATTCCTTCAAATTCGGGAAAGTCTACATGTGTCAGGGTTCCGGGGGCGGGTTTATAATTTTCGGCCGGATTTTCAGCATAAAGTCTGGCTTCTATGGCATGTCCGTGTATTTTGATATCTTCTTGTTTGATATCCAAAGGGTAGCCTTCCGCGATGCGGATCTGCAGTTCTACCATATCCAGGCCGGTGATCATTTCCGTAACGGGATGCTCAACCTGAATGCGTGTATTCATTTCCAGAAAGTAGGGCTTGTTGTCTTTATCCACAAGAAATTCTACGGTGCCGGCATTTGTATAATTGATTTCCCGGGCCAGTTTACATGCACTTTCTGTAAGTATTTTTCTTAACTCGTCATTTACGGAAGCGGAAGGGGCTTCTTCGATTACTTTTTGGTGTCGTCTTTGCAGTGAGCATTCACGTTCAAACAGATGAATAATATTTCCATGTTGATCGCCCAGGATTTGTACTTCGATATGTCGTGGATCCCGGAAGTAGTGTTCGACATATACGGTATCCTTGTTAAAATAGTTTTTACTTTCCCTGGCAGCGGCGATGAGATCTTGCTGCAGGGACCGGGGGTCTTTCACTATGCGCATTGCTTTTCCACCCCCTCCGGCAGTGGCTTTCACCAGCAGGGGGTATTCCAGGCGGTTCATATTTTGGAGGATTTCCCGGGGGGTGCCTGTCAGGCCTTTTGAGATAGCTACTCCTGCTTTTCGGGCATATTCCCGGGCTTTTATTTTATCGCCCATAATGTCCATAACATTGGCTTCCGGCCCTACAAACAGGATATTTTGCTTATGGCATAACTCCGGCAGGGCCGGATTTTCCGATAAAAAGCCGTAGCCGGGATGCAGCGCATCCACATTTGCTTTCTGGATAACCGCACTTATCTTTTCCGGATTCATATATGTATCCCTAAGGCTTCCTGAGCCTATGGCATATGCATTGTCAGCTTCAGAAACATGTACAGCCTTCCGGTCGTGATCCGCATAAATTACTACTGTGTTGATGCCCAGTCGTTTTGCCGTTCTTATGATAC
>JAWOBQ010000274.1:0-2759 GCA_046484255.1 Bacteroidales bacterium
GCTTTTTCTTGTCGCTGTTACGATCATTTCCAGCTTTTTCCCCACAGTCGGACACGCGATAAATTATTTCGGATTAGTTGAAGCTAAAGAAGAAACAGGTCTTGAACAAAAAATACAGGCCATTGAAGTGTAAGTATACCATATATATCATGCTCTTTCTGTTCTTTCTCCCGGCTATTACACATGCGGGAGAAAAAGAACAACGAACATTTTCACATAAAAAGCTGCAAACGATCAAAAACGACCGTAAGCATGCATATTATATAGAACTTGAAGCTCCCGACAACCGCATGGAAATATTGTTGGCCCGGCTTAAATCAATTTTTGGAGAAAATATTGATATTAAAACACTTAACACTATTTTTAAAACCATTCCCTATCTCTTTATTATTGCAGCTGTAGTATTACTTTTGTTGAAAGCCGGAGGGTATGAGGCATCTTTACCCATAAAAAAACAAAATAAAAAACAATACGGATATATTTATAATTATCAGAACACGAACGAAACTCCTTCAAAAGACCTGGAAGTTTTGCAGAACAAAGCGATCAGAGACGGACAATTCCGCCTGGCTGTACGTTTTGCTTTTCTGCGCATTTTAAAAATAATGGAAAAGCAAGGCTATATCACACGAAAACCTTATAAATCAAATTACGAATATGAAAAGGAACTGGAAGGGAAAACATTTTACCGGGAATACCTAAATATCAGCAGGATATATGAATACACCTGGTATGGTAATTTTTCCCTGCAAGAACACAACTATAAAAACGTTCTCCGGCAAGCCGAAAATCTTATATCTCAAATTCAAAACTCAAAGGCGTGAAAAACAAAAAGATACCTATATCCTATATTCTTTTATTGCTCCTGGGCATTGGGTTGGTTATTTTTTTAGAAAGCCGCAAGCAGAAGTCTATCAACTGGAGCAAAACCTATTCTTGCCGGGATGCCATTCCCTTCGGCACCGATGCTTTATTTGAGCTGATCCCCGGCTTATTCCCCGGCCAAAGCATACAGCGCATCAACCAAACCTTTTATGATTATTACAGGGAAGATTCCTCAACGTATAATGTAATGTATATCTGTGAAAACTTCCAGATAACCGAAGAAAGCCAAAAATCTCTTCTCCGGCATGCTTCAAAAGGAAATACGGTCTTTATTTCTGCTTCTGAATATTCAACGGAGATGCTCAATAAATTTGGCATTAAGGTAAGCCATAAAACCTTAAACAAAAATAACCAAAGCCGTTTGGTTCCCTATACGGTTTCCACCAAAACAGATACAGCGATAATTGATACACTCAGTTGGAGGCCGCTCTTCAAAATGTTGCGTCCGGGATTTAAGCCAAAACCGGATACCAGTGTACATCATCAGGTCCTGGGATGGCTAAATTTTAAGCTGCCCAATTTTCTGCATATCGCATACGGAAAAGGCAATATTTACTTACATTCGGAGCCCTTAGTATTTACGAATTATTATCTGCTCAGGGGCAATTCTGCCGCATATTGCAAAAGTGCATTAAAGCACATTCCTGTCAACGACTTGATATGGAGTGATTTTCCCAATAAAGGTTATAATAAATCCAGCAGTCCCCTGCGCTATATCAGCAGTCAGAAAAGCCTGAAAACAGGATATTATCTGCTACTCATCACGATGCTGATCTTTATTCTGACCGGGGGAAGAAGAAGACAAAGGCCTGTCCCCGTCATTCATCCACCTGAAAACAACTCTCTGGAATTCTTGTACAATCTGAGAAATTTGTATCTGCATAAAAACGATCACAAAACCATTGCCCAACATCTTATCAAAGACCTTAAAATCACCCTGAAAGACAACTACAGCATCAAGTGGAACCCGGAAGCGAAAGCCTTTCGGGAAGAGCTAACAGAAAAAACCGGAATTACAGAAAATGAAGCCCGTGAATTGGGCCAATACATACGTGATCTTCAAGAAAAAAACAAAATTAACGCACAAACTTTGTTTGCGCTTAACACGATCATTGAAAAAATAAAAAAGATATGACAGACTACCAGGAATTTGAAAACAGGATTGATTTAAGCGGCTTTGCCGAAAAGATCAATGAAGTACGCAATGAAATAAAAAAGATCATTGTGGGGCAGGAAAAAGTCACCGATCTTTTACTTATTGCCCTACTATCCGACGGGCATGTATTGATCGAAGGGGTGCCGGGAGTAGCCAAAACACTAATGGCCAACCTTTTGGCTAAAACCATCAACACGAGTTTCCAACGCATCCAGTTCACCCCCGATCTTATGCCTTCGGATATTACCGGAACTTCCATATACAATGAACATAAAGCGGAATTTGAATTTAAAAAAGGGCCCGTTTTCGCGAACATTATTTTGATCGATGAGATCAACCGTTCTCCGGCAAAGACACAATCTGCCCTTTTTGAAGTGATGGAAGAACAAAAAATATCCATAGAGGGGAAAACATTTGAAATGAGCTATCCGTTTTTCGTTATAGGCACTCAGAACCCTATTGAGCATGAAGGCACATACCGGCTTGCCGAAGCACAAAAAGACCGTTTTATATTCCGGATAAAAATTGAGTTTCCAAGCCTGGAAAACGAAACAAACATTTTGAGAACCTTTAACGGAGAAGATTATAAAGAAAAACTACAACAGATCCAGCCGGTACTTAGTACGGGCGACCTGCGCTACATACGTCAACAGGTAAACGATATCCATGTAGAAGACCAGCTGTTTGGCTACATTTCCCAAATTATTCATGAAACCCG
>JAWOBQ010000283.1:0-7110 GCA_046484255.1 Bacteroidales bacterium
TTTTTAGAGGCTGTGATAAATTTAGTGTTTTTAGACCGGACTCATCTATTACACAGTGTAAAGCCATAAACTATGGCTCTGCACTGTGTAATAGATGAGTCCGGTCTAAAAACACTAAATTTATCACAGCCTCTAAAAATCAGCTTTACCCCATCCCTAAAGGGAGGCTGATTTTCAGCGGCTTCACCCTTTAGGGTTCGGGGTAAACCGCTGAAAATCAAATGTGATCTTTTTAAACTGGACGCATAGATAAAAAGGGATATGCTCAGAATTTAGATCAGGCCTTTTTTATGCTTCTCTTCAATCGCTTTCAGCATATCTTTTGTCATAGCATCCAGATCATAAGCCGGTTTCCAGCCCCATTCTTCCCGTGCCGCACTATCATCAACGGAGTTAGGCCATGAATCAGCTATCGCCTGCCGCTCATCAGGCTGGTAAGATATTTCAAATTCCGGGATATACTTCTTCACGGATTCGGCCAGTTCTTTGGTGCTAAAGCTCATCGCTCCCACGTTAAAATCGCTGTGGTGTTTCAGTTTGGAAAAATCGGCATGCATAAGATCGATAGTAGCCTTAAGACAGTCGGGCATATACATCATGGGCAAACGCGTATCTTCATTTACAAAGCTGGTATATTTTTTATCCTTAATCGCATCATAATAAATGCCGATAGCATAATCTGTGGTTCCACCACCCGGAGGGGTTTCATGGCTGATAATGCCCGGGTAGCGCAACCCGCGAACATCCAGGCCGTATTTGTTTACGTAATAGTCACCCAGAAGCTCTCCCGAAACCTTCGTGATCCCATACATCGTATTGGGCTGTAAAATAGTTTCCTGCGGAGTATGGTCTTGTGGTGTGCTCGGTCCAAAAACGGCAATTGAACTGGGAACCAACACCTGCTTCATCTTATACTCACGGGCAATTTCCAGCACATTGATCAGGCCGTTCATGTTTACATCCCATGCCAGCATAGGGTTCTTTTCTCCTGTAGCCGATAATATTGCAGCCATATTGATAATTGCATCAACATTATGCTTCTTTACCACCTCTTCCAATCCATCCTTATCCAAAGCATTCACTACTTCTGAAGGCCCGGTACTGGCTAATTTCTCAGAAGGCCTGGTCTTACGGATACCTGCGATCACATTATCACCTCCATACATGTCTCTCAGGGCAAGCGTAAGCTCCGAACCAATCTGTCCGGCCGCCCCAATTACTAAAATCTTCTTCATTGTTACGTTGTTTTTGAATTTATAGCTATTTTTATTGATCTCTTTAAACCATCATTGCATTACTATCCACCTCATAAAAGGATTATTTGCCTTCAAAAAAGAAAACTCCCTTTTTACGGCAAAAATAATCATTTTTGCAAAACAACTACCAACCCCCTTAAAACGAAACCAGCTAAAAACAGAACCGGCTGTATTGTGTGAGATGGGTATTTTCATGCCTGACTATCGTTTTAAAAAAAACCTTTAATTTTGCAGTTTTAGAAAAGCCTACAGAATCATAAAATCATGGAGAATAAACTATTTATATATAACTCGTTAAGCAGAAAAAAGGAAATTTTTGAACCTATAGCACCCCCCAATGTAGGATTATATGTTTGCGGCCCGACAGTTTACGGAGATGCACATTTGGGCCATGCGCGTCCAGCCATTACTTTTGATCTGCTATTCCGTTATCTGCACCATTTGGGTTACCGGGTACGATACGTCAGAAATATCACCGATGTGGGGCATTTAGAGAATGATTCCGACGATGGGGAGGATAAGATCGCCAGGAAAGCACGACTGGAACAAGTGGAGCCCATGGAGATCGTTCATTATTACAGCAGGCGCTATCATAAAAACATGGATCAGCTCAACACCTTGCCGGCAAGCATAGAGCCGTCCGCCTCAGGGCATATCATTGAGCAAATCACATTTATCCAATCCATTCTGAGATCCGGCTATGCATATGAGTCGGGGGGGTCTGTATACTTTGACCTCTTGAAGTTTGACAAAGACTACGGCTATGGCCGTCTTTCCGGGCGTAATGTAGAAGACCTGCTGGCCAATACCCGCGAGCTGTCCGGGCAGAAGGAAAAACGTAACCGCATCGACTTTGCCCTGTGGAAAAAAGCCAGCCCTCAACATATTATGCGCTGGCCTTCACCCTGGAGTGAAGGGTTCCCCGGCTGGCATATGGAATGCTCTGCCATGGCTAAAAAATATCTGGGCAAAACCTTTGATATCCACGGAGGCGGGCTCGACCTGCAATTCCCGCATCATGAGTCGGAAATTGCCCAATCTATGGCAGCCAACAAAAAACAACCAGTCAATTACTGGATGCACAACAATATGATAACCATCAACGGCCGGAAAATGAGTAAATCACTGGAGAATTTTATCACGCTGGATGAATTATTCGCCGGAAAGCATAAGCTCCTGGAAAAAGCCTTCCCCCCGATAGTTATACGGTTTTTTATCCTGCAGGCACACTATCGTTCAACGCTGGATTTCTCGAATGAGGCCCTGATATCTGCCGAAAAAGGTTTGAAAAAGTTGATGAACGGAATGGAAACTTTGAAAAAACTAAAGCCGGGAAACACCAATGAATTTGATGTGAACGCTTTCAGGGAAAAATGCTATAACGCCTTAAACGACGACTTGAACAGCCCGGTGTTGATCGCCCACTTATTTGACGCCATACGGTTTATTAATTCAGCTGCTGATGGAAAAGCCTCATTGAGCAAAAATACCCTGCACGAATTAAAGACCTTGCTTAACACCCTGGTTTATGATATTCTGGGCCTTGAAAAGGTAGAGCAGGAAAGCTCTTTTTCAAACGATTATATGCTGGACGCACTGATGGAAATTATATTAGAGATCAGAAAAGAGGCTAAAAAGAGAAAAGATTTTGAAACAGCCGACAGCATTCGTGAGCAGTTAAAACAAAAAAACATAATTATCACAGATACACCGGAAGGAACACAATGGAACATTCAAAAATAGGCATTGTTTTACTGGCTTTATTTATGCTTGGCAGTTGCGGGGAATGTGGAAAAGAAGAGCCGGCTGAACCCTCCCCAAAAAAAAGCAGGAAAAAGGAAACCGTAAATGTCCCTGAATTTAACGCTGATTCAGCATATGTTTATATCGAAGAACAAGTAGCTTTTGGGCCACGTGTCCCCGGAACTTCCGCACACTCAGCATGCGCTGACTGGCTGGCACGGAAACTAAGTTCTTTTGCAGACAGCCTGATCGTCCAAAAATTCAGTGCTCAAATCTATAACGGCCAAACCAAGGCGGGAAAAAATATCATCGGTGTTTTTAACCCGGAAAAACGAAGACGTGTACTGCTTTGTGCTCATTGGGACTCCCGCCCCTTCGCCGATCAGGAAGAAGACAAGGCATTAGTTAACACCCCCATTGACGGAGCAAATGATGGAGCCAGCGGAGTGGGCGTGCTAATGGAAATTGCCCGTAACCTGAAAAGAAAACCGATCAATATAGGTGTCGATATAATCTTTTTTGATTTGGAAGATTATGGCGAACCCCAGGGAGAACAATCCCGCAAAGAAAATTCCTGGGCCCTGGGAAGCCAGCACTGGAGTAAAAACCCCCATACTTTTAATTATTCAGCTAATTATGGGATCCTCCTGGATATGGTCGGCGTTGAAAATGCTCAGTTTTTAAGAGAAGGAACCAGCGAATATTTTGCTTCGGATATCCTTGATAAAGTATGGCGCCAGGCTCAACAACTAAATTACAGCGACTATTTTAAAAACCGGCGCGCCGGCAGTATCACCCATGACCACCTCTATATTAATCAAATCCTTGGTATTCCCACAATTAATATTATAGCCCTGGAACCCGCAGGAAACTCCATCTTTTTTGAACACTGGCATACCCTGGAAGATAATATGGAAAATATCGACAAAAAAGCTCTTAAAGCTTCAGGAAGTACTGTCTCCCACGTGATCTACAACGAATAAGTTCCCGTATTTGCTTTTGCTTAATACGAAGAAATGCCACGAATATAAATTCTAAATAGCCACGAATGAAAATCAATATCCCCGGGAATTAAGGTTTTCGATTTATTTTAGATTTTGAACCTTACCCCTGGGATTTATTTGACATCCCGAAACAAACAAACCGGATTGTTAGCTGGGGTTTATGCATTAAAGAAGCCGCTGCCGAATGGTCGCAAGGTTTTTAGCTTTCTTTTTTGAGTCCGGTCTAAGGGAATATTTGATTTTCAGCGGATGTGAGAATTTTTTCTATTTTTAGACCGGCCTCTTTTTAATTAAAATAATTTGCTTTTTATTTAATTTTATTGTATTTTTATCCGGCAATTAAAGTACAGGCTTTTGGCAACAAAAATTACGCACCGATTTTATGGCCGCCGCACTGTTTTTTTTGCGGCTTTGTTGATCGTATTCATCCTCGCAGGTTTTTATTTCTTTTATCCAGGACAAAAAACCATTACGTATTACGAGGAATGCGATACGATAGATTTTTGCCAGGGTGACCTTGTCTTACGCCGGGGAAAAAGTTTTGTAAGCCAATTGGTACTTCTTAGCGATAAAGCGTCTGAGTACTCTCATATTGGCATTGTATCCATTGATGATGATCAACCCTATGTCATCCATGCAGTTCCCGGAGAAGCTGAAAAAGACATGCCGGAATACATCAAAATGGAAACAATAGAAGCATTTTTGGATATCAAAAAATCTGCTGATTTTGCTGTTTACAGACCTTCGGAAAAATACCGTGAAGCCGCTGCGAAAGCAGCACAAAAAGCAAAAACATATTATCAGCAAAAAATAGTTTTCGACTCTTCTTTTGATCTGGAAGATGAAAGCAAACTATATTGTACTGAGCTGATATGGAGAGTTTATAAAGCTGCAGGCATAGACTTAATAGATCGGTTTGACCATCTTCAGGCTCCTTTTTATAAAGGCCAGTTTATTTATCCCAGCAATATTTTTTCAAACCCAATATTCAACAAAATTTATCCAAATTAAACCTAAAACATTATTCTTATGAAAAACCTAAACATTGTTAAAGTATTTTTCATAGCCGTGATCGCTATGGGAATTTTCGTTTCATGTAACAAGCAGTCTCCTAATACTCCGGGCAAAGCTGCTCAAGAGTTCAGCGAATTATTGTCGGATGGCAAAACAGACAAAGCGATGGGCATGATTCAAGGTTTTGATGAAGCCTCTGATGATGAGAAAGAAAAATTTAAAATGTTCATGGAAGAGGCCAGGGAAGAATTAAAGAATGAAAAAGATGGGCTCAAGTCTGTTGAGATCGTGGAAGAGGAGATCAATGAGGCCGGCGACGAAGCGAAAGTTACCTTAAAGATGACTTATGGAAACGAAGAAACCGAAGAAACAATCAACAAACTGGTGAAAGAGGATGGGGAATGGAAAATGACATTTGATAAATAAAAAAGATTTTGCTGGAAAAAAAAGCCGTGCTGAATTGCCGGCTTTTTTCATGCTATTATATCAGGCGAAAAGACTTACTTTTTCGCATATTTTTTTAATACTTCCAGGGCATAATCAATATCCTTTTTTGTATGCTCTCCGGAGATCTGGAATCGTATTTCTTCATCTCCCTTAGGGACAACCGGATAGCTAAGACCGGTAGCCAACACGCCATTTTGCAGAAGATGGTTCACCAGGCTTTTGGTTTTGGCAGTGTCCCTGGTCATCAGAGGCACGACCGGATGCGCTCCTTCAATGGTTTCAAATCCGGCTTCTTTTATTCCTTCTTCAAATTGCAGGGTTCGTTCCTTAAGATTTTTGAGGATCTGTTTTCCTTCTTGGGAATCCAGAATATCTATCGCTTTAATGGCTGCTTCAGTTTCTGAGACAGTAATGGGGTTGGAATAAATATAGGTAGGAGCTGTTTCCCTCAGATAACGGATTACATCATGAGAAGCCACTACATAACCTCCGTTCACTCCATAAGCTTTCCCCAGGGTACCTACTATAATGTCCACTCTTGTATTCATATACTCTTCCGTTCCGCGGCCGGTCTCTCCTATAGCTCCGGTACCGTGAGAATCGTCAATGATAGAGATCACTCCTTCTTCGTACTGCTCTTCATATTTCTTGCAGATCTCCACAAGCTCATCCAGTGGTGCATGGTCACCACGCATGCTGAAAATACCATCAGTAATTACCAAAGCACGCTTTGCCTTCCCTACATTTTCTTTTAATGCCTTCTCCAGTTCCTGCATATTATTATGCCCATAAATCGATTTCCCGGCAGGGCGGCTCATCCGCATAGCCTGAATAATACAATTGTGATTCAACTCATCACTGATCAACACCGTTTCTTTGGTCGTCAAGGGAAAGATCACTCCAAGGCTGGTCACATAAGCAGAGCTAAAGATCATGCCCTCCTCACGCTTATGAAATCTCGCCAAACGCTCTTCCAGTTTTACATGCGATTTATAGGTGCCCGCAATAAAACGTACAGCCCCGGGGCCTACTCCAAATTTCTTTGCACCCTCTTCTTCTGCCTCGATCATATCTTTACGCAGAGAAAGCCCTAAATATGAATTGGCATTCATGCGCAAAAATTCTTTCCCGCCATGTCCTTCCAGTAAGTAACGCGGGCCTTTCCCATCTTTTGCCGGAACAATTTCTGTTACTACATTCTCTGCCCCTTTTGCCCTACCAGAATCCTCAAGCTCTTTAACATGATGCTCAAGTACTTTGTTTAACTTGTCAAGTGCCATAATTATACTTTTATAGATTAATTTAAAATTTTTACAAATTTAATAAAATCATTGGAACAACGAAGTGCAAAAAAAGCATATTTAGTGTTTGTCCATAATGTCCGGTATCTTCGTTGTTGCTCAAATTTTAAATCCTCATATACGCTAGTATACTGTGGTTTAAAATTTTTTTCACAAGCTTAATTATTTTTAAAGGTGTTCAAGAGCTCACTTCGTTCGGTTCGCACGCCCCGATAAAAAAAAAACGGGGCAAGCCTAGATCTCGAACATTCTGAACCAAACACTCGACTTTATTGCCAGACTCTATTTACTCCAACTCCCTGTTCATAACAGATCGTTGGCTAAATTTGCCAATTCCGAACGTTC
>JAWOBQ010000196.1:0-4084 GCA_046484255.1 Bacteroidales bacterium
CCGTTTTTATCGGGTGCTTGCCCCGTTTTTATCGGGTGCTTGCCCCGTTTTTATCGGGTGCTTGCCCCGTTTTTATCGGGTGTTTACCCCGTTTTTTTTATCGGGGCGTGCGAACCGAACGAAGTGAACTCTTGAACACCTTTATAAATAATTAAGCTTGTGAAAAAAATTTTAAACCGCAGTAAACTAATGTATATGAGGATTTAAAATTTGAGCAACAACGCAGAGATCGGACATTATGGACAAACACTAAAAAGCTTGCATTTGATTTTCATCAGGTGTGATAAATTTTGAGTTTTTAGAGCAGACTCATGGCTTATAGATCAGGATTAAAAATTATGAGATTTTTCAGTAATTGTAGTGTTTCTGTCGATTGTGAAAGGAAAATCAAACCTAAAGAAGAAGAATATGTTAAAAAAAGTTTTTTTGCTGCCCTTGCTTTTAATTCCGGTAGTTTTATTGAGTCAATCCATAGAATGGATGACTATAGAAGAGGCTGTGGAGAAAAGCCGTGAAGAACCCCGGAAAATTTTTGTGGATGTTTACACCGATTGGTGTGGATGGTGTAAGCGAATGGATAATAATACATTTAAAGATCCTGAAGTTGTGGAGTATCTTAACAAGCATTTTTATGCAGTAAAGCTTGACGGGGAGGAGACGGATACCATTCGTTTAAACGATAATATATATACTAATCCCAATCCAGGCGGGAAACGTTCTGCACATGAGCTGGCAAAGCTTTTTCTGCAAGGGCGCACGGTATATCCTTCGTTTGCCTTTTTTGATGAAAACCTGGAAACCGTATTGATAGCGAGGGGTTATCAAAAGCCTCCCCAACTGCTGAAAATGCTTCGTTTCTTGCATGAAGAGCATTATAAGGAAATGGACTGGGAGACATTTGTGGAATAGCCTTTGGTTGCAAAAGTCTGCAGTAGAGCTAAAATCCTGCGGATTATACAGGCAAACACAGATTAAAAGGATTAAAAGGTATCCATGATATTTCTATGGTTTGCACCACAGAATTTTTGAAATGATTACTTTTGAAGTATTAACAGATCACAGGGATTATGAGCTTGATAAAATCAATTTCCGGTATCCGGGGAACTATAGGGGGGAGGCATGGCGAAGGGTTAACTCCGTTGGATGTAGTTCGTTTTTCATCGGCATTTGCTGAGTTTATAAAGCGTCAGCATCAAAAGCGTATCAAAATAGTTGTGGGCAGAGATGCCCGGATTTCAGGGGAGATGGTTAACCGTTTGGTTAATAATAGTTTAATTGGCATGGGTGTGGATGTGGTGAATTTAGGGCCTTCTACTACACCAACCGTAGAGATGGCGGTGACGGCTATGCATGCCCAGGCGGGTATTATTATCACGGCCAGCCATAACCCCAGGGAATGGAATGCCCTGAAGTTATTAAACGGAGAAGGAGAATTTATTTCAGATAATGAAGGCAAAGCGGTGTTGGAAATTGCGGATCAAAACAGCATGACGTTTGCCGATGTGGATAACCTTGGACGTTATGCCTATTACGACCGGTTTTTACAAGAGCATATTGATCGTATCCTTGAATTGCCGTTGGTGGATAAAAATGCCATTGCAAATGCAGGGTTTCGTGTAGTAGTAGACGGCATCAATTCCACGGGTGGTATTTCTATACCTCCTTTGTTAAAACAATTAGGTGTGGAAAAGGTGGATCTGCTGAATTGTGATCCCAACGGCGAGTTTTCGCACGATCCCGAGCCGTTGCCTGAGCATTTGGGAGAGATATCAGAGCGCGTGCCTGCAAGGAAAGCCGATGTGGGGTTTGTGGTCGATCCGGACGTGGACCGCCTGGCCATTGTTTGTGAAAATGGTAGTTTTTTTGGCGAAGAATATACATTGGTGGCAGTGGCTGATTATGTCCTGAACTTTACCAAAGGCAATACGGTTTCCAATTTATCCTCATCCCGTGCTTTAAGGGACATCAGCCAACAGAAAGGAGTTGAGCATTATTCCGCTGCTGTCGGGGAAGTGAATGTAGTTAAAAAAATGAAAGAGGTTCACGCAGTCATAGGAGGGGAAGGAAACGGGGGAATTATTTATCCCAAACTCCACTATGGAAGAGATGCACTGGTAGGGATAGCGTTATTCCTTTCCCATCTTGCAAATACAGATAAAACCGTCAGTATGCTGCGCGATTCTTATCCCGCGTATTTTATGAGAAAATCCAAGATCCGCCTGGAGCAAGGAATGAATCTGGATGCTGTTTTTGATGAATTCAAGCAAAAATATAAGCATGAAAACCTGGATACAACGGATGGCCTGAAAATTGAATTTGAGCAGGAATGGGTGCATATGCGAAAATCCAATACCGAATTGATCATTCGTATTTATGCGGAAAGTAACACCGAAGAACAAGCCGCGTATCTGACTAAAAAATTTGAAAATGAGATCGTAGCGATTGCCCGGAAGCTTAATAGGTAATTCAGAGATTCTTTTCTCTCTGTGTAAACCCAAAAGGTTTTAAGAAATTATAAATCTGGTGAATTTGCAGAGTTCCCTGTTATTTAGTGTTTGTCTATAATGTCCGATATCTGCGTTGTTGCTCAAATTTTAAATCCTCCTATGTATACTGCGGTTTAAATTTTTTTTCACAAGCTTAATTGAGTCCGGTCTAAAAAGGTCACATTTGATTTTCACCGGCTGTGATACATTTAGTGTTTTTAGA
This sequence comes from Bacteroidales bacterium, assembly GCA_046484255.1. GTDB lineage: Bacteria > Bacteroidota > Bacteroidia > Bacteroidales > PWNQ01 > PWNQ01. The sequence goes on from JAWOBQ010000196.1 coordinate 2,710, forward strand.
CCGGACTCTTAATTATTTTTAAAGGCGTTCAAGAGCTCACTTCGTTCGGTTCGCACGCCCCGATAAAAAACGGGGTAAACACCCGGGGAATCGGGGCAAGCCTCGAACGAAAACATTATAATCGAAATACCCAACTTTATAGTCAGTGTCTATTTACCTCCTGTCTGAAAAAGTTTGTTCTGATTATCAATGAGTTTAAAGAATTCGTGATTTTTTACCGGTCTCATGTTTGACAATTCCTGAATATTATTATATTTTTGACACTTTCAACAGGCTTAAATATTAATTTAAAAAGGAGGTTGTAATGAAAAATTCAAATGGTTTAACAATGGTTTTGGTACTGGCAATGTTACCTTTATATTCCATAAATGCAGCTATGGATGGAGAGGATATTATTAAAAAACTTATTGCGCATTACAAAGACCGGCATGAAGGAATTTACGATATGGTAACAGAACGCGGGGAGGATATTATTTATGAAAAATGGGAGAAAACGGATGATGGTTCTGTAGTTTATAAAATGCGTAATGAGCAAATGGTGAATGGGGAAAAGCAAGTAACTATCTATGACGGGGAATATTATTGGTTTAAAGACCCACAAAGTGGTGAAGTGCAAAGAAAAGAGGAGAAAGCTTTTGACCAAATGGCTTTTTTCGAGTATTTAAAAAGCCAGGATCTGGCTTATGAAGGGGTCAAGGAAGTCGATGGGCATGATTGTCATTTATTACGAATAGAAGAAGTAGACATGGAAAAGATTTTCAATCCGTCATCCGGGGAAGCAGCGGTTGATCCGGAAGCAGGATCAGCGGACGCCTTTCAGGAGGCCGAAGTAGAAGCAGTGTTCTTTATTGATGAAGAAGACTGGGTGATCCGGAAAATGGAATATGATATCGAAGATATGGAGATTGAACGTGGAGATCAGACCGTTGAGCGGGATGTTAAAATGACAATTGAGAACAGTGATTTTCGGGAAATAGAAGGTATGCTTGTTGCTTTTGAGAGCGTCAGTACTACTGAATTTGAAATGACAGAGGAAGAAAGGGAACAAGCTAAAGAGATGAAAAACCAAATGGAAAAAATGGAGGAACAAATGGAAGATATGCCGGAATCACATGAATTGGATAAATTGATAGAAGAGTTGCCTAGTGAGGTGGATGAAGATGAGCGTATTCGGATGTACCACGAGATGCAGGAGATTATGACAGAGCGTGCTCCTGTTATAATTAGCGGCTTTCGAGAAAATACTTATGGTATCCACAAAGATGTACGAGGTTTTACTCCTCATTTGGAGCTTGAAGCTATAGACTTTACAGAGTTTTATTTCGCAGAGTAGAGCTTGAACGGCCTCTCTCCAGCCTGATGGGGAGAGGCCGTT
>JAWOBQ010000198.1:0-2907 GCA_046484255.1 Bacteroidales bacterium
TGTCCTCTCCTATAACAGAGCGCCATTTTCTTATATTGTTCGCATAATTGCTTCTTGCCAGAAAACCCGGTTCATCGATTTTGCTTAACATATCCTGCTCTGACGCCATGTTTATAGATCTTTTGCGTTTTTTTGCGAGATTGTTTACAATTGTGGACCAGCCTCGTTCTATGGGATGCCTCAGAAGATAAACAGCACGCAGCTCAGAGTTGTTGGCCGCTATTTGTGCTATCGTGGATTCATCCAGAATAGCATAGGCCGGAGTAACTTCTCCTGCAGCCCTCTTTCCGGCTTTACTAAACAGCTCTTTATACCATTTTTCAGACCGTTTTTTTAAGCAGTATTTAAAATCCCAGGCGATACAGTTTAAAAAGCCGTCATTATTAAAATCGTATTTGCCCTTGAGATATGATGTCATTCTCCATTTGCATCTTATTGGATCTTTTAAAATGGTTCTTTTCCCGTTCATCGGACGGTCATAATAGTGCAGCTCTTTTACAGGACTTATCCATATATCCGGATGAGCAGTCAGGACATAATGCAGCCAGGAGGAACCCGCCCTGGTGGATCCGATTCCTAAAAAATCAGGACATCTTGCTTTTGAAGCCAAACGACTCTCCCATTTTTTATTTTAAAGATGTGTTAGCGAGTCAAGTTTTTTTGGTATTACTGTAAACCAGTTTTTTATTTACTCCGGAAAAAATCAGGTGGTATAAATATAAATTTCTATGTGTCAACCAGCCATAATCGTAAATTATGCCCTGAAGCTTTTTTTCATCATAGCGCATTAGGTTTCCTCTGATAATGTGGCTTTCTGCCCCCATCGGCGTCAGCATGTCGTCGTAAAATTCTATTCCGAGCCAATTGCAAAGTTTTTGTAAAATATTTTGAGGTTTAAGGCACAATTCCTCATAGCCGAGTTGAAAATAGCCAATATCTATTTGTGACAGAGCCTTTTTTATTTTTTTATTTGACCTGTACCAGTCATAGGCATTGTAGGCATTCAGCTTATTGAGCGAATCTTTGCGTTTGTCTTTTTCTCTTAGCTTTTTATATCTTTTATTCATGGAAGCAATATAGCTTCTGATGTCTTTGGCCAGAAATATAACCCTGATGTCATATTTTTTAAGAGATATCAGACTTAATAAATCATTTAAGTCCTTGTTTGAATCCACTATCCGTATGTCGGAGCCGTATGTTTCAACTGTTTTTTCAATGACCATGTCGTATGCGGCAGGAAAATCTTCCTTTTCATTGTTTTTCAAATTTTGAATAACCGGACCCCATATTTTACAGTCCAGCGCATGGTCCCCGCAGGTACATATATTTTGCTGATTGTAATAACTCTTTAGCGACTTTGTAATCTCCCCTAAACAGACAACCTCTGGATGTTTTCCCAATAAAAGGCCAAGGAGCGTGGAGCCGCTGTGGCTCAGGGAGCATATGTATATCAGTTTATGCATTAAATGACTCTTTTACTTGTTTTTCCGGTACAGGCAAAGAGAATCATAAAGACTGTCGATATCACTTTTCTTTATTAATCCAAGGGCGGTTTTTATAACATTATACATTGGTGCCGGTTTTTGACCGGCCCTGTAAAGTTCGGTTTTTCTGCAGTCAACCAGTTTCCTGCCCGTAAAAGCCTCCAATGGGTGGATTGCATCGGGAGCACTGATAAATTCATTATAATCGAGTATTATGTGTTCCATGTTATTGTTTTTCATTTCATTTATCAGCAATGAATTATAAATAAACCAGGCTGACAGTGTTTTCCAGCCGTCTTTCATACGTTTGGGGATGTTATACCTTGAAATGTATTTCTGGTAATGATGCCAGACTTCAAGCGGATGGCGATACACAAAAATAATTTTATGAGCGGGCAGGTATTTTTTCCATACCCGATAGGTTAAACAGGTTCTCGGGTCCTTAAACCCCCAGGCACCATGTTTCTTATCAAGGGGCTGTACCAGCTTTTTGATTTCATCTCCGATCCCGGATTCATCGGGGATCGTCTCAACAGGAGCAGCGGTATCAAGGCTGTGGGCGTCACGGCAGTCAAGTATGCTCATGTTTATCTGTTTGGTTTCGGTTCGTTCATACTTATTGCCGTCGTCATAGTTTTTTGAGACATCAAAATCGCCCATATCAATCCCGGAGTGGTGAAGCATCTGGGAGACCAAGGTGGTTCCGGATTTATGCATGCCTAGTATAATATATATCATTAAAGTGCGTTATGGGTTTTTTCTGTTACTTTTTTGGAGATGATAAAATTTTTCGCAGCCTTTGAATGGTCCTTCGTAGCAATGTCGGTCTGCTATCCATACGAGCCCCCCATAGGGAAAGAAAGTTGTGCGCTGTGACTTTTGTTATATTATATTTGAGAGCGAATTCCTCGACACTTCGTTCAAGACCCTTTTCACTACTTTTTGCATCTTCATATGATTTAGAAGTTTCTTTTGGGTCAGTATGATAGTGTATACTGTCGGGTGTAAAGGCCAGGAGCCAGCCGGAATACTGCAAATCCATCATAAACGCTATATGCTCTCTTTGAAAGATTAGATTATCATTCCATCTCACATTTGCGAATACCTTGCGCCGAATTAAAAGGAAATTACGGGTAAAATTCGCTATTGCAAATCTATGACCATCAGCTCGCATCCAGAGCCAGTTCGGAACAGGCACTTTTAGCTTGCACAAAACATCATCGTCAAAAACCAGAAAACCCTGAACCGAACTTATTTCACCTGAAGTTAAATTCTTTCCGTCATTTGCCTGACGTTCAATGTCTGCGATTGCTCCGAGCTCGGGTCTATCTTCGAGGATCTCCCGCATCACTGAAATTTTGGTTTCTTTCGAGAAATGGAAATCATCATCAAGACGTAAAATATACCATAGCGCTTGGCAACC